>JBGSIP010000373.1:0-2973 GCA_041742495.1 Planctomycetaceae bacterium | reverse complement strand
GAACGCCTCGCGCAGCGGCAGCACCAGCGCGTCAATCTGCGCGGTCCAGCGGTTGCCTCCAAATGCCAAACCCGCCCCCAGCGCACCCAAGGCCGCAGGCAGCCCCAGCTTCGCCGTCAACAGCGTGACGAAACCGAGCGTCGCCAGCGTCAGCAGAATCACCAGGTCGGTGCTTCGTTTTTCGGCAATCGGAGGGATCACAAACAGCGGCAGCATCCGGCGCAAAAAGGTCACCCCCAGCACGATGAGTACCGCCTTGATCAGCAGCACAGCCCAGGTGACCACGCCTGCTGAGCCGCTGCCGTCGGAACCTCCGGCAATCATGGGAATGCACAGCAACAGTGGCACCAGCGCAATATCTTGAAACAGCAGCACGCCAATCGCGCGCCGACCAACGCCGGTGTTGGCCTGCCCTAATTCCCCCAGGGCTCGAAACACGAGTACGGTCGAGCTGAACGCGAGCGCCATCGCCGCCAGCGCCGCCGCCTGCCAACTCCGTCCCGAGGCGATCAGCAGCCCCGCGAGCGGAATCGCCGTGAACAGCATTTGAGCCGATCCCGCCAGAAACAACTGCCGGCCCAGCCGGCGCAGTTCCTCCACCGAGAGCTCAAGCCCAATCGAGAACAGCAGGAAGAACACGCCAACTTCGGACAGATGCTGGATGTCCGCGTTTTCTGCATCAATAAACCCCACTGCGTTGGGACCCAGCAATGCGCCCAAGGAGAGATATCCCAACAGCGAGGGAACTCCCAGCCGGCGGCAGAACACGCCCCCCAGCAGCCCGGCGAGCAAAATAATCAGCAATTGTTCTGCAAAGTGATCCACAACGTCTCCTGCCGGACCGGGCCACGCGGTTTGGGCCAGCGTGCTGCCCGCCGGGACTCTCCGCGCGAGTCAGTAGCGTCCCCGGGCTGGGCTGCTGATGGTATCGGACCCTGGATGAATGTCGAATCCCTTTTCGCGACTGCCTTGAACGACAGCCCCCCACGCGTTGAAATGATTCTGCCGCGGCTGGCCCTGTGGGGCTGATGTCGCCGTCTGCGGACGGTGCTGGATCACCCGCCGCAGGTGGCCGTTCCCTCCCACACACCGTTTCCACGGGTCAACATGTACGATCAACTCACGCTGATCAGTGGACGTGGAAATCAGCCCCTGGCGCGGGAAATCGGCCTCTATCTGGGCATCGAACTGGCCCGCGTGACGATCGGCAATTTTCCCGATGGCGAAATCAGCCTGAAGGTCGATCAGAACATTCGGGGGCGGGACGTCTTTGTCATTCAGCCCACCAGTCCCCCGGTCAATGAAAACCTGATCGAACTGCTGGTGCTCTGCGATGCCATCAAGCGGGCCAGTGCCGAACGCATCACCGTGGTCCTCCCGTACTTTGGCTATGCCCGTCAGGATCGCAAAGACGAAGGCCGCGTGCCGATTACGGCCAAGCTGGTGGCCAATCTCATCACGCGGGCAGGCGCGGACCGCGTGCTGGCCGTCGATTTGCACGCCGCTCAGATTCAGGGCTTCTTCGACGTGCCCGTGGATCACTTGTACGCCGCACCGGTCCTGGATCGTTTTTTTGGGTCTCTGGGGTTGAGCGACAAAGACTTCGTGATCGTCAGCCCGGATGAAGGGAGTATCAAACGCGCGCTGCAACATCAGGAGAACCTGGGAGGCGATCTGGTGATTGTCGATAAGCGCCGCAGCAGCGCCACCGAGACCCGGCAGGCGAACCTCATCGGCGGCCCCATCGAAGGCCGCGTCGCCTTGATCTTTGACGACATGATCACCACGGCCGGCAGCATCTGCGGGGCCGCCCGTGTCGCCAAAGCGCACGGGGCTTCCAAGATTTACGTCAGCGCCACTCACGGCATTCTCTGCGGCCCCGCCATCGACCGCCTGCGGGAAGCGCCGATCAACGAAATTGTCATCACCAATTCCGTGGCCCTGCGTGAAGAGCAGATGCTGCCCAACATCAAAGTGGTGACCATCGCCCCGCTGCTGGGGGAAGCGATTCGCCGCATCCACCGGAACGAGTCGGTCAGCTATCTGTTTGGCTGACCACACATCATTGTGGCCCGTCGGGAGCATTGGCCGGGGAACTTCCCGACGAACTTGCTGCCGGGTCGATCGGGGGACTCGACCGATCAGCGGGCTGCGTGATGGACTCCGCGGGCGGAACACTCTCGACTGCCGGCACGATCACCCGCGCGCTACCCGGAATGGTGCGCGCCAAGCGGAAGCCAATCACCAGGCTCCCCGTCATTTCGATCTCGTGATCGCGGTCGGCCAGGCGCACCAGCGTTTCAGGACTGGTATATGACCCGCCCCGAATTTCGCGGAACTGCCCCCGATTGGCAGCCTTTCCGTCCAGCAAAACTCCTGGCCGACTCGACACCGGGAGCTGCTTCGTCGGATTGTCAAAGTACCAACTGTCAGTCCATTCCAGCACGTTGCCCAGCATGTCAAACAATCCGTAGCCGTTGGGCATTAGTTGCTGCACGGGATGGGACACATCACCCGCATTGGCGTCAAACCACGCGTATTCGGGCAACAGCTCCGCGCGATAGCCAAACGGTCGACTGGTGTCGGCCATCGCCCGCGCCGCGTACTCCCATTCGTGAGCAGTCGGCAGACGGTAGCCGCTGCGTGCGAGATAGTCGTCCGGCAGCACCATGCGACGACCGACTTCCGCCACCGGGGGATAACACATCTGGTCCTCGGGAATACCCGCCTGCTCGCTCAGCCAGCGGCAGTACTTGACCGCGTCATACCAACTGACCGAATTGGCCGGGCAGTCGTCGGTCGGTCCATACTGTCGATCGATCAACTGTTCGGGCTGAAACTGCAGAAAATCCGCAATCGTCACTTCCGTGGTACTGATGGCAAACGAGCGCGGGATATCGACGGCGTAGCGATGTTCAAAGTCGGTCCGAAACGGCTCGCTGTCGGGCGAGCCAACCGTCACGGGCTGGTCCG
>JBGSIP010000372.1:0-1705 GCA_041742495.1 Planctomycetaceae bacterium | reverse complement strand
ACCATTTCTACCGGTCGCGTGTGGAGCGCTCCCCGCGGACCTCATCGAAAGTGAACTGTTCGGCCACGTCAAGGGAGCATTCACCAGTGCCCACGTCGACAAAGTCGGTAAGTTCCTGGCGGCGGGACGCGGCACCATCCTGCTGGACGAAATCGACGTTCTGGGGCTTGAACAGCAGGTCAAACTGTTGCGCGTGATCGAAACCGGGCAGTACGAGCCCGTCGGTTCCAACACCACGCAGACGTGTCAGGCACGACTGGTCGTGGCGAGCAACCTGGAACTCGATCCGCTCGTACAGAAAGGGCGCTTTCGGCCCGACCTGTACTACCGCCTGAACATGCTGAAGTTTGAAATCCCGCCGCTGCGGCATCGCCGCGCGGACATCGTGCCACTGACTCAGAAGTTTGTACACCAGATGTCGGCTCGGCACGGTGTCCGTATCGACCAGATCGATCCGTCATTTCTGGAACGGATGCTCGGCTATCCGTGGCCCGGAAACGTGCGCGAACTGGAGAACGTGGTGCAGCGGGCCGTGATCTACTGTCGCGATGGCGTGTTGACCGAGAAGCATCTTCCCGCCGCGCTGCTGGCGGGCATCATCGGCCCGGGTAACGATCCTTCGGTTCGGTTGGCGCAAGATCCGCTGCTGGCCCGCCGACTGGGACAACAGATTGCCATGACCGAGCAGGAAATCATCGAGCAGGCGCTTTCCAACAACCTGAACAGCCGCACGAAAGCGGCGAAGGAACTGGGGATCAGCCGGGTGACGCTGTACAACAAAATGAAGAAGTACGGCATTCCCAACAAATAGCCCGCGACGAAGGTCGATTGTTGCCGCAATCGCCGGCTGTCAGCAC
This sequence comes from Planctomycetaceae bacterium, assembly GCA_041742495.1. Classification (GTDB taxonomy): domain Bacteria; phylum Planctomycetota; class Planctomycetia; order Planctomycetales; family Planctomycetaceae; genus JBGSIP01. The sequence continues at coordinate 848 of JBGSIP010000372.1, read as the reverse complement.
GAAGGACGCCAACTGACGCGCTATCCCGCCTGTGCCACGTAAGGGGGCTCCGGTGTGCTGCCGGCCACGCGCAGCGCGAGTTCGTCCTGCAACACTTCGTTCACCAGTTGTTCGTAATCGCGAGCACCTGGAGACGCGGGGGCATAGTCGAAGATCGATTGCGCAAAGCTCGGCGCTTCGGCCAGCTTGATATTGCGTCGGATGCGGCTTTCAAACACCCGTGCCCCGCTCCAGGCACTGTCGGCCTCTGCAGATTCCAAAAAACGGGTCAGGTCGTCAGTCACGTCGGCAGCCAGCCGCGTCCCGGTGTCATACAGGCACAGGGCGATGCCGCTGACACGCAGTTGACGATTGAGACGTCGACGAATCAAAGCCACCGTCTCCAGCAGCTTGGACAATCCCTGCAGCGCAAAGAAGTGCGGCTGCAGCGGGATAAACACCTCGGTGGCCGCCGTGAGCGCGTTCACGGTCAGCACGCTCAGCGATGGCGGGCAATCCATGATGACGTAGTCGAACGGTGTCGTGACCAGCATGGCTTCGAGCGCGTGCCGCAGCACGAATTCGCGCCCCTGGGCATCGACCAACTCCATTTCCGTCGCCGCCAGATCGAGGCTCGCTGGGGCCACCAGCAAATTGGGCGATACCACCTGCAGAGTCTGAGCCAGCCCGATCGTCCCCGCAAACACGTCGTAGACCGAGCCGGTCTTTCCGCTGGCTTCGATGCCCAGATGCAGCGAAGAGTGCGCCTGCGGGTCCAGATCGATCAGCAAGACGCGGCGACCTTGACGAGCAAGCCCGGCAGCCACATTGACACTGGACGTGGTCTTGCCGACGCCCCCTTTTTGATT
>JBGSIP010000371.1:0-2420 GCA_041742495.1 Planctomycetaceae bacterium | reverse complement strand
ATCGCGAACCGCGGCGGGAGTGTTCCCTTTCACAAAACCGGTGTGCTCTTCGGTCGCGCCAATCAGCACGTGCCCATCTTCGCGCGGGACGATATAGCGTTTGCCAAACTCCAGCACGCGGCGCAGTTCGCGCTGTGGCTGTTTCAGCAGGACAATCTGCCCTCGCACCGGCGCAACCGGCAGCGCGAAGGGGGTCGCCCGGGTCAGTTGACCCGACCAGGCCCCGGCGGCGAGCACGAGCGAACCAACGGTACACGACTGCTGCGCCGTCACAACCTGCCAGTGCCCGGCTCGGTCGACCGTCAGCGATTGCACGGCCGCACCCGGCTGCGGATTGAAGTGCGCGTGACGCTCCAGCGCAGCGAGGAGCGCCTGCAGATGGCGAGGATTCCGCACACGTGCGGCCGTCGGCAGCCAAATGGCTGAATCAGCCTGCGGAGTGAGGGCGGGCTCACAGCGCGACAAGTCTGATTGTTGATGCAGTTCGGCAGGGACTCCGTGACTTTGCCACCAATCGAGATCGGCAGACGACGCGGGCATGGCGGGATCGAGGGGGTCCACAAAGTGGAGCGATCCGCCCATGCGGAATTCATTGTCGATCCCGGTTTCCGCCTGCAGTTCCGCGGCGAAAGCCGGCCACAGGCGATGTGTCGCCAGTGCGAGGCGGACCAATTCCGCAGGGCTGCCCGGCGTCTCACCCGGAGGCAGCATCCCTGCGCCAGCCCACGACGCTTCGCTGCCCAGCGCCGACTGATCGAACAGCAGGACAGATAGACCGCGGCGCACCAGTTCCAGGGCGATCGACAAGCCGATCACTCCCCCCCCCACGATGCCCACATCTGCCGTTTTCACCTCAGCCACTTTGCAAAGAAGGAAACACGTGCAAATGACAAACACATCGACGACGTCACCACGATAGAAAGCAGCGTTCCCTTGATCTCGAAGCGCCACTCACGGTAGGGGTCCATCCATTCCTCTTTGTCAGGCACCGTTGGAGTCACATTGACTCAGCGTCACTGCAGGCTGAAGTGCGTCACGGTCTATCTGACGCCATCGCGACATCGGGTAGCTGAGGGAATTCGCCCCCCATCGCCAAGTGAGCGAAGCTGTTCATGCCTCTCCGTGACTCTGTGGCTCCGTGAGATCAGCTCTCTTGTCGCCGAAGCGGGGCTTCGCGGCCCCGCCGGAAACCAACATCGATTACACAATCCACGCGACCTGTCTTGTGCATTCGTGTTGGTTCTCACGGAGGCGCAGAGTCACGGAGAAAGACTTTCGTCGTCTGCAGGTCAAACGGTGCCTGATTCACAAATCCCCTCACGGCTGGACAAGCCAGCCGTGCCACCGTGTCACCTACGATGGCTGACCAAAAGCGGTGGATGAATCAATAGGTCAGGCTGTGCCTGACGCAAACGTCCCGTCCACGTCGAGCGAGTCAATCGCCCCCGCGGTTCAGTCTAGGCCGTTGCCCCGCGTGCTGCCAGTCGCCCTCTGCGGCGGTGATTGTTGCGACGCTGGCTGTTCACCGGCGTATTCTCTGCTCCCGATTTCTCACCGGGCCCCAAAACATGGAAGCATCGCGATTTCGCAGGGCTGAGCCGGCGACTATCGACGACCCGCGATTTTCTGTGCGAGTCCATCGAGCGGCAGCCGATAGGCGGCCTGGAAGGCGGCTTCGAGGGTCTCGCCAGCACCGACCCGCTGCAACAATTGTTGCCATTGAGCGACGCTGCCGGCAGCCTGAATTTGCTGGATCAGCAGGGCACCGGCGGCAGGCCGCACATGCGGCCGATACGAGTTCCCTTCAAACAAAGCGTTCCACCGTTTGACGGCCTTAATCTCCGCCGCTGCGAGCCGACTCTCGGCGACGGCTTCCTCCGCGCGGGGCACCTTTTTGGCGGCCCAGCTCCAGCCCAGTCCCTGGGCGATCAGCGCCGGCACCTGCGGGTAAGCGGCCTGTGCGGCAGCGGTCGCGAGGGCTCGCTGCAGGCGGAACTGCTGATTGAGCATTTCCGCTTCAGTGGCCCCCTCGGCTGGCACCTCAATGACGGCATAAGCATCCGTGCGAAAGCGATTTACCACCACATCCGCATGCAGTTCTGGCGGGGCCTCACGCTTGCGCATCGTGAGTGAGAATTCGTCGAACGCGAATCGATCGGCGACCACAAACACTGTCAACCGTCCCGGCAGAAATGGGGTCGCCTTGATGTCGAATGCGGTCAACAGTTCCGCGATGGCGGCATCAGCGTCATCCGCCAGCGCAGTCAGCCGAGCCGTCTCGAGATTGCCCCACACCGAAATATGCTCGCGACTGACGGTCTGCGGTTTGTCGCGCGGCAGGACCAGTTTCCAGATTGCCGCAGCGCGGTCGTCACGAAACTTGAGGAAGCCAGCCGCATCCAGATTGGCCACCTTGGCCT
>JBGSIP010000370.1:0-3481 GCA_041742495.1 Planctomycetaceae bacterium | reverse complement strand
TTGCGCTGGAGCACAGCCACATAGCCCCCGTCGCCAGGTTGGCCAGGTTGGGACAGGTGCTGCGCCGTGAGACTCAGCTCCGGGCGTTCGCGCAGCAGGCGTTGCACAACGGCTTCGTTTTCTTCCGCTTCGATGCTGCATGTGGAGTACACCAGTTGCCCCCCGGGGCGCAGGTGATCCGCCGCCGTGTGCAGCAGGCGGCGCTGCAAGGCGGGGAGCTCGTCAAAATCTTTCAGTTGCAATCGCCAGCGCGCTTCGGGGCGCTTGCCGAGTACTCCGGTGTTGCTGCACGGCGCGTCCACCAGGACGACGTCGAATGGTTCGCCCGGCAGCCGCCGCAAATCGCGATCGATCTTGCTGGTTTGAATCGATTTCAGTCGCAGCCGCCGCGCGTTGTCCACGACCGACATCAGCCGCCGGCTGTCGACATCGGTGGCGAGGACTTCACCGCGATCCCCCATCCGTTCAGCCAGATGAGTCGTCTTGGTGCCCGGAGCCGCACACATGTCCCACACGCGACAAGCGTCCGTCAAATCGATGGCCCCAATCGCCCGCATGGCGGTTTCGTCCTGCACGCTGAAGTGCCCCTCGGCAAAGCCGGGCAGATCGGTGATGGTCACTCGCTGGCGCAGGGCAATGGCTTCGGGGGCCTCACCCGGTTCCGCGGCGATGCCTGCCGCTTCAAACCGGGAGAGCAGATCGTCGCGCGTGGTCCGCAGCAGATTGGCCCGCAGCCGGATGCTGGCTGGTTCGAGAAAACTGGCCGCCCAGCGCGTCACTTCGGCCAGCGAGGCCCGTTTGAGCCAGCGGCGAATGAGCCAGTCGGGAAAGCTGTAGGCTGCCATCAGGTACTCGGCCGGTTGCGCTACCGGGTCGGGCCACACGGCCACTTGCAATCGTCGCCCCAGGGTGGCGCTCAACGGCACCAGACTCGCCAGCGATGTCTCCGCGGCGGCTGATTGAGCACTCGCTCCCGGAACCGGCATGGTGCCAGCCAGCGCACTTTCAGCCGCGTCGCTTGCGAGTGGCAAGTCGCCCGGCGGCAGACTCCCATTTGGCACACCGTTGTTTGATTCGGCCACGGGTTGGCCAGTGGTCAGGTCGACCAGCGGTCCCAGCAAGCGCTGCACGCCGCGCAAGTTGCCGTTGCAGAAGCCGGTCCACTGTGGGTGACCGCTCCAGCGGCACAGCTCCACGGTTTCGTGAACGGCGGCGTGATGATTTTCGTCTGGTTGCGAGAGCAACTGCCAGCATCCCAGTTGCAGAATCGTCCACAACACTGGTTCCACCCGCCGCCGTGGGCGAGTGACTACCGCTTCGAGAATCACGTCGATCGACGCGCGGCGACGAATAACGGCCTCCGCGAGCGCCTGTCCCCCCGCCACTTCGCGCGGGTCTACCGGCGCGTCCTGCAGCGGACGATCGAGGAACACCCCTTGTTGCAGATACCGCCGCAGCAGAACCAAGGCAAATTGACGTGACGTGTCACACGTCGGAAACAGCAAGTCGTCAGTCACCTCGCGCGGTTTGCTCATGCGGACACCAGTGCGAGCAGGTCGGCAAAGTAATGCGGATACGTCTTGGCCGTGCAGCCTGGGTCCAGAATGACGACTCCCGGCACCCGCAGCCCCGCCAGCGCAAAGCTCATCGCCATGCGGTGATCGTCATAGGTGTGGATCTCGGCCCCGTGCAGCGGACCCGGATGGATGGTCATTCCGTCGTCGTGTTCATCCACGGCCAGACCCATGCGTCGCAGTTCTGTCACGACGGCCGTCACGCGATCGGTCTCTTTGAATCGCATGTGCTGCACGCCTCGAATGCGGGTCGCCCCCGCGGCAAAGGCCGCGACCACCGCCAGCGTCTGAGCGGTGTCGCTGATCGCGTTCATGTCGATCTCAATGCCGGACAGCGGACCGCCGGTCACCGTCACCTGGTCAGGACCCCATTCTACCGCGCAGCCCATGCGGGCCAGCGCGCTGACAAACTCGACATCACCCTGCAACGCCCCGCGATGCAGACCCTGCACGGTCACTCGGCCACCCGTGATGGCTGCGGCGGCAAAAAAATAACTCGCCGCCGAAGCATCAGGTTCAATGCCGTATTGCGTACCGCGATAGCTCTGCGGTTGGATCACAAACCGGGTCCCATCGACCTGCACATGGCCACCAAACGCCGCCATGGCCTGCAGCGTCATGGCCACATACGGCTGAGACACCAGTTCGCCGGCGATATCCAGCGTGACCTCTCCGGAGGCGCACGGAGCCACCATCAGCAGGGCTGATAGAAACTGGCTGGAAACATTCGCGGCAATCGTCGCGTGTCCGCCGCTGAGCCCCTGCGCGTGCATGGTGACCGGGGGGCACTGCGTGGCCAGTGCGCACTCCACATGCACTCCCAGCCCCTGCAGCCCTGCCACCAGATCGGCAATGGGACGCTCGCGCATGCGGGCGTTGCCATCCAGTCGATATTGACCATGCCCCAGCGCGCAAGCAGCCGTCAAAAAGCGAATGCTGGTGCCACTGTTTTCCAGCCACAACTCCGCCTGCGTGGCGGGCCAGCGTCCGCCGCAGCCCGTCAACGTGACGCAGCGTGTCGCCAGGTCATGCTGCACATCCAGCCCCAGCCGCTGCAGGCTGTCGATCATCACCCGCGTGTCGTCACTCGCCAGGACCCCGGTCAGTGTCGACGGCCCCCGCGCCAACGCCGCGAGAATCAGCGCGCGATTGGTCAGGCTCTTGGAGCCCGGTGGACGAATGGAACCGACCACCGGACCGCGCGCAACCGGTATGGCAAATGACGGTTGGCCACGCATGTTGGCCAAGGCCTCTGGCGCAGAACGCGGCTGGGAACTCAGATTCCCGGCGGCGACAGTGAGGACTGGCTGGAGGGCGGCAGGATCAGGCGGGGCAGGCATGGGGGCTTTGTTGTGCTCTGCCGTACCGGCGTGGGCCGGGAGGAAAGAGGACTAAGGTTCGGCGGGGAGACTGCCGGCAGACTTCTTGGGAACCTGACCCGCATCGCCCGGTGATGGCAGTCGTGGAGCGGCCCAACCTGCTGGTTCGGCCTCCTGGGACAAATTACCGTCCACCTGCACGGTCTGAAACAGAGATCGCAACAAATTCAGGGTGGAGTCCCGCAAATGCGTCTCCAGCAGCACGCTCAACTGAAAGATGGCCTCCCGCCGCTCATTCATTTGCTCCGCCGTCTGGACAACCCCAGCCGGAGCAAGCGCGCCCCCCACGCCAAAGCTGCTGTACAGTTCGTCCCAGTCCGACGGTTCCCATTCGACAAACAGGTCCGGCCGCTGCGCCACCACTTCGTCCACGGCGGGATTTGTCGTCTGATCGAAGCGCCGCGCAGCCCCCCTGCGAGACGCTGAAGAAGGCCCCGCGGCGAACAGGGGCAGCCCGTCGTCGTTCAAGCCGGAAAGCACTGTTCTGCTGCGTTGCGCGAGAGGGCCACTCCCGGCTGTCGCTGCGCC
>JBGSIP010000369.1:0-10786 GCA_041742495.1 Planctomycetaceae bacterium | reverse complement strand
TCTCCGACAATACACATGACCAACGTGTTGTCGAGTTCTCCGGATTGCCGCAGGCTCTCAATCAGTCGGCCGATCTCGGCGTCCGTGTACGCCATGTATGCGGCGTAGTTCTCCATCAGTCGGCAGTAAACTCGTTTCGCGTCCGCCGACTGCGCGTCCCAAGCGGGGACCTCGCTTGGTCTTGGAGTGAGCTTGGTTCCCTTTGGGATGATGCCCATCTCGAGTTGCATGGCGTGGGTCAATTCACGCTGCTTGTCCCACCCGTGATCAAACTTGCCGACATACTTCTGTCGCCACTCGCTCGACGCGTGGTGAGGAGCATGTACACCCGGCGTGCTAAAGTAGTTGAACCAGGGCTTCTCTGGGTTTGCGGCACGAATGTTGCGCGTCCAGGCGATAGCCTCATCGGTCATGTCCGCCGTGAAGTGATAACCTTGCTCGGGAGTTCTTGGTTGGGGCACCCAGGTCGTGTTACGGTAAATCACCGGGTAGTATTGGTGTGTTTCACCTTGGTTGAATCCGTAAAAGTAGTCGAATCCAAGACCGGTCGGCCAGCGATCAAATGGCCCAGCGGGACTGATGTCCGGCTCTGGTGTATTGTGCCACTTGCCAAACATCCCAGTCGCATAGCCGTTGTCTCGCAGCATCTGCGACACGAGCGCTGTGCTCTTCGGAATCATCCCCGTGTAGCCCGGGTAGCCGGTCCCCATTTCGATGATGACGCCGGTGGCAATGCTATGGTGATTGCGTCCGGCAAGCAGAGCTCCACGCGTCGGGCTGCAAAGTGCAGTGGTATGGAACCGGTTGTACTTGAGGCCATTGTTCGCCAGCTGATCCATGTGCGGCGTCGAAACGGGCCCGCCAAACGTCGAGCACATGCCGAACCCGACATCATCCAGCAGAATGAGCAACACGTTGGGGCTGCCCTTGGCTGCCGTGATGGGCAGCGGATAGCTCGCCGTCGAGTCTTTGTAGGTCTCGCCAATTGTGCCAGTGAATGTGGGATCCGGCTGTGGCAATTGCGATTGCGCGTATGCCGGAAGGGTGAAACTGACGGCGAGGATACTCGCCAGCAGTGTGCTAGTGAGCCAGCAGGTATTCATGAGTCTTGGCCTTGATGTGAGCATGACTTCGGATGGTTGCCATAAGTGATGCGATGTCGCGTGAACGCCGGAAGCACTCTGGGCACTGACTGGATTCTACCGGGATGTTCAGGGCATATGTTCCGTCGGTCCCGAATCGCTGCTGCTATTTGAGCTCGATGGTCACGGCGCCAAGTGTCCCTGTAAACCGGAATGGCATTTCATAGCCTTCCGCGACCGGCGTCCCGGTGTCGAAGCCGATGTCGAATGTTTCATCCAGCGTGACGCGGTTGGGAATACTCTTCTCGACGCGGCCCTTGCCGATCTGCTTGTCGTTGGCAAACAGAGTCACCGTCGCTCCGGCAAACGGCTCGTCAGCGTCCGAGTTGTAAACCGCCGTGAGCGTCACTTCGCCGCTTGGCAAGTTCCCCTCCGATGCAATCAAATACCTTTCAACGCCGGCCAGATTGTACACGTAAATCAATTTTCCATTCTGCACGTACAGGCCAAAGCCGGCAAAGCGGCCGCCCTGAGTGAAGAGCATCCCTTCAGCTCCGCCAGCGGGAATATTGACCTGGGCCGTGACCGTATGGCTCTTGTGCTTTAGATCCGGCGCGGCACCTTCGGGCAGTCGCAGCAGATTGGGATAGGTGAACGACTTTCTGCCAGCGGTCAGACTGGGACGGTTGTCGACGTTCAAGCGTTCGGTCTTGCGATCGTCCAGAGGCAACGCGTTGTATCGGGCAGCCTCGGCAATGAACTGTTTGACCAGCTCGTCGAGTTTTTCCGGATACTGCTTGGCAAGGTCAACTGCTTGCGAGAAGTCTTCGTCTACGTGGTACAGTTCCCAGGACATGTTGAGCAAATCACCCGGTTCGTTTTCACTGGCCCATGGGACACCGCGAATGGCACTCGCCATCCAACCGTGGTGATAGATCCCCTGGTTGCCCAGCATCTCGAAGTACTGCGTCGTGCGGCGGTCGTCAGCCTTGGCATCGTCGAAAGAGTAGACCATGCTGACCCCTTCGATTGGCTTTTGCGCAACGCCGTTGAATTGTGCCGGAGCCTGGACACCGATGACTTCCAGAATCGTCGGCGCGATATCGATGACGTGGTGAAACTGATCCCGCACCTCGCCGCGTGCCCGAATCCCCTTGGGCCACGAGATCGCAAGTCCGTTCCGAGTACCGCCGAAGTGGCTGGCAATCTGCTTCGTCCACTGAAAAGGCGTGTTCATCGCGTGGGCCCACGCCGCCGGGAAATGGTTGTAGTGCTGATCCGTTCCGAGGGTGTCGATCGCGGCCAGCTTGCTCTCCAATGGCTCAGGAATCGCATTGAAGAACGTCATCTCGTTGAGCAAACCACTTGGTCCACCTTCGCCGCTGGAACCGTTGTCACCAGCCATGTAGATGACAAGGGTGTTCTCCAGTTCGCCCATTTCTTCAATGGCGTCGATCAGCCGACCCGCTTCGTAGTCGGTATGGGCGGTGAAGGCAGCAAAGACTTCCATCATTCGAGCGTAAACCTTTTTCTCCGCTGTGGGCAACGAATCCCAAGCGGGAAGCGATGCAGGACGAGCTGTCAACTTTGTATTTGGCGGGATGATTCCCATCTCAAGTTGACGTTTGAACGTTTCCTCGCGGTAGACATCCCAGCCGGCATCGAACTTGCCTTCGAACTTTCTGATCCATTCCTCGGGTACTTGGTGCGGCGCATGGGTCGCGCCGGTTGCGAAGTAAACACAAAACGGTCGCTGTGGCGCTACGGCCTTGGATGACCGCATCATGCGGATCGCCTTGTCGGCGATGTCAGTTGTGAAATGGTAAGGCGAACCGTCTTCGTTGGACTCTGGTGCTTCGAGCCTTCTTTTGTTTTCAACCAGCGCTGGATGAAACTGGTCCGTATCGCCGCCCACAAATCCGTAGAAGTAGTCAAAGCCTAGACCATCCGCCCAGCGATCAAACGGACCAACCAGGCTGGTCTCCCAGTCGGGGACGTTGTGATTCTTTCCGAACCATGCATTGGCGTAGCCGTACTCGCGAATGATTTGCGAGAACGTCGCAGCCGACGAGGGCATGATGCCCGAATATCCCGGGAAGCCCGTGCCTGCCTCTCCGATCACTCCACTGCCCACTGAGTGATGATTGCGACCGGTCAACAACGCGGCACGCGTCGGCGAACAAAGTGCGGTGGTGTGAAAGCGAGTGTACTTCAGGCCGGTGCTTGCGACTCGATCCATTGTTGGTGTGGGAATGCCGCCACCAAACGTTCCCATCTGCCCAAAGCCACAATCATCGATTAAGACAATCAGAATATTGGGCGGGTTCTCCAAACCATACGTCTCAGGGATTTTCAGCTGGGGCTTCTCGGCTTCTGAGTCCTTGTAGGTCAGCCCTATCTTCCCGCCGAAAGGTCTCGCGGGACGTGGGAGCACTTCTTGAGCGTGAGCAAGCTCAGGACACAGCATCCAAACGGCAATCACAAACGTAAATCTGGACATGATGGACCTCAAGTGCCTGAGAAGCCGTTTCGAAATGGCCACCGAATAAGCAGCACGCTTCAACTTCCCGATTAACTTACCACAGTCTTCGCCGGAGCCGTAGCGAGCTCAGGAACCGACTACCAGAGCGAGGTGTCCGATGAGCAATGGCAGGTTCTGGAACGGTGGTTGCCGGTGAGGCGGCTCGGTCTCCCGCGCTGGGTCGACGGTGGTTGATCAACGCGCTTCTTTGAGTTTTGTGGAAAGAGTGTCCGAGGTTGGCGTCGTCCAACTATGCTCCCGATTCTTGGAGAGTCGACACAGTGTTCGGACGCGGATGACACAATGGAACTGCGGGACCGCATACGCCAAGCAGCCGACAATTGCTGCGGTGATCGTCGACAGGCAGACGATGAGGACCACGCTTGGCGACGACCGTTGATGCTACGAAGCCGGGCGGAAACTGCAAGGACGCAATCGATGACGCCAATTTGCCTGTCTGCCCTGCCTCGCTCCGCGAGGTACTGAACTCCTTCGGTATCGATAGCCGCCCCATTCAAGCTGCGCCCGCACGTCATGCTGGCGCTCCAGGTTCATGCCGTGTGGGCGCTTGATCCGATCACAGAGGTTGTCGTCGGGCATCACTTTCCGGTCGCAGGAGTCCGCTTGGCCGATCGTCGAAAGTTGTGCCAAACAGCCAGCCGGTCCGCGTTGGTCAGGTTGGGCCAGGCGGGGACGATGGCGAGCAACCGTTCGTCACGCAGCAGTCATGCTGGCAAATCGCCAACAGCTGCGCCTGAGTCTGCGCCCCGCCTGTTTGCAAATGTGCGTGCTTCCTGGTGTCCTCTGCGAAAGTGCGAGCCCCTCATCGCCGATCAAATGCCCCCCTGCTGAACAGCACGAGACCGCAAGCCCCTGAATAGCAGGGTTCTTTTTGGTGCGGCTGAATGTGTGCGGGATGACAAGACACGGTTAGAACTTTTTCTGGCCGGATGCAGGGGCTGGGAACGCGGATTAACCAAGCGACTGGACGACGCAAGACCCACAACTCCCTGAACTTGCGATTGCCCGGAAACGTCTCGACTTATCCCCAGCAACGCCGTCCCAGCGAAATGGAACAGCGCGCTTACCAGGACGCACCGGATCAAGCACTTTGCAAGAGCTGCCGGGCTAGAGCCTTTGTCACCTGCCAGAACATTGATGAGTCGTTGAGGCTCAGGGTCACGCCGTAACGCAGCTCCTTCGCTGGGTGAACAAAGTTGCGATACTCTTTCAACGTGTCGGATACATCCTTGGCGGACTTGGTTATCCATCTGAGTTCGCATCCTACTTTGATGTATGAATCCAGCATCCAGTCTTGGTAATTGACAACCGTGCCCGACTTATCCTTAGGTGCATTCGCGGCACCGATCAAAGGGGATTTGTCTGCCAGTTTGTTGGCCCGCGCGACGAACAGAGCCTCAAGAAGTCCACCCATCATTACGATCGCCGCGAGGTGACAGTCTGCTTTCACACATTTGGCGCACTCGTGCCAACGCCGCGTGAGAATGATGCGCATCAGTTCGTTTCCCGCCAAAGGGGAAAAGTCCGGCGCAAGATCATCGGTGTTGGCGATCGTAACGGTAGTTGGAGCGGTCAACGCAGCGGTGCGTGCGACGATCAACGCGGCTTTCGCGTCTTTCAATGCGTCCAAATATGTTCGCTTTGCCGCGTGCTTCTCGGTCGCGTTGAGAACCGTTGTGTAATGCTGGTCAACAACCGCAAGATCAATCGTCGGTGAACCAGAGATTACAACGGGCTTGTGTGTGTGGAACCACGCTTGCACTGTGGCCTTGAGGCTCGCAATGGCATCTACGCCCCTAACTTGTTTGCTAATGATCTTCGTGACACGCGATCGCGCCGATGTGACTTCGGTGATTGCGGAATCGATGGCTTCTTGAACGGTAGGCATTGGCGCGTACTCCTTTCGATTAGTCCAGAGCCGCGTGTCAGCCGTTCTTCTTAGGGGCCTTCTTGCTGGTAACCGTCTTCTTCGCTTTCTTTTTGCCCGACCCACCACCATTACCTGCAGCGATCCCGCCATTTCCAGGCAGTGTGATCGCCACGAGGTTTTCGCCGACGGCGTTCAGCTTGAACTTTCCACGGCCAGCCGAGTCTAGGTATCCCGCATTCTTCGCGTTCTTGAGCGTGAATTGCCAATTGCTCACCTGAGCGCGCCCCGCTTGCCGAGCAGCATCCTTCATCGTATCGGCGTCAATCTCGCCTTTGCGAGCTTCGGGTGGCGCCTCGAATTGGTAGTAGTACGCCACTACGGCGGTGAACTGCTGGTCGCTCTTGGGCGACTTTGCGCCGGTAAAAGACTTGATGTCGGTTGAGCCTCCCGGGACGGGTGTAGGGGACGTCGGTGGCGTGGTTGCTGGGTTACCGGGGGCTGGGTGAGGCACCGGAGGCGTCAATCCCTCAAGCCGCAAGGTCTGAGACGCGAATTGTATCGCCAAAAGCTGTTCCGCTTGGTTCATGCCGTGCAATTCTGCGACGATCTTCTGTGCAGCGTCCAAAGGACTCTTTGCCGGAATCGTGGAAGTCGCAGGTTGTGTCATATTGCCACCGCTATGTTTCGATATAGGAACCTTCGCAAATGATCAGGGAATTCTCGCAAAAGTTCAAATCCGCTGCCAGCCTCGCGCAAGTGCGGACTTGCGAAAATCTCTGGCACGGAGGATTGAACCGGCATTTATCTGTTAGCCATTGGTCGGCGAATGACACGCGGCGGAATCGCTCGAGACTATGGATTCCGCCAAACAAAATCGACTTGGCTGGATTTGATCTATGTTGGAGCTGAACCAGAATTCGTACCCGTGTTTCCGCTCAGGTGGCAGTTTGGTTGATCGTGGTCGGGATGTCGGACGTCACCCTGTCATCGAGCACTCGGCTGCGGATCGAGTGTGAATCCACCTGCCGCCAAGGCGGCTAACGGGGTTAACTTCCCGCTTCACGCTACCTCAACCACAGTCAGGGGCCCACATGCAGACTCGACGCAATTTCATTTCCGCGATTGCCGCTGTGCTTGGCAGTTCTGTGTTTGCCGCTCAGCCGAAGCCCAAAACCATCGTGCTGCAGTCTGCCTGGGACACGATGAATATTGGTGATATCGGCCACACACCGGGCACTCTGCGGTTGATCGAGGAGTACCTGCCGGGGGTGAAGGTGGTCCTGTGGCCCAGGAAGCTCGATGAACGAGTGACGGCCATGCTGATGCGTCGCTTTCCGGCCCTCGAAATTCAACCGGGCAAGTTGGATGGTCACGCCGCAGACGACCTGGATCTGCAGGATGTCGTGAAGAACTGCGATCTGTTCCTTCGCAATTCCGGCATGGGGCAGGACACTGGCTTTATGCAATTCTGTCGTGAGCATGGTGTCCCTTACGGCATCTTTGGCCAGTCCTACTTTCCCACCATGGTCGCCGGCAAAGGGGCAGACGACCGCATTGCGCTGTTGCATGCCGCGTCGTTCATTTACACGCGCGAGACGAAGACCCGCGACATTCTCGCCCGAGCGGGCGTGCCGGCAGAGTTTGGCCCGGATGGCTGTTTTGGCATTGATGTGCGGGATGATGAGCGGGGCCTGGCCACCATGCAGGCGTTGGGGCTGACCGAGCGCAAATTCATCACGGTGCAAGTCCGCACGAACACTCCCAAAGCGCCTGGTGTAGATGACCCGCGTCCCGAGAAACTCAATCCCTTGCATCCCACGCCGCAGCAGGTCGCCGACGATGAACGCCGCGCCGCGAAGTATCGCGCGCTGGTGACCTTGTGGGTCCAGCAGACCGGCGGCAAAGTGCTCATCTCGCCAGAAACTCACAAGGAAATGGAGCACAACAAACGTCTCATTCACGATCCGCTGCCGCCGGAGATTCAAAAACAGGTTGTGAATCTCACGGAGTTCTGGAACGCGGATGAGGCGGCATCGATCTTTGCCCGCGCGCACACCGTGATTTGCCACGAGCCGCATTCCCCCATCATCGCCTTGGCGAATGGCACCCCGATCATTCACACGTACTCGGAGTTTCATTCCCCCAAATGCTGGATGTTCAAAGACATTGGCCTGCCGGAGTGGCTGATGGAAATGGACGAAACGCCCGCCGGGCAGATCGCGGAGACGTTGTTCGCGATTGACTCCGACTACTCTGCCGCGCAGCAGAAAGTCGCGCAGGCCATGACCTTCGTGAGGGAGTGCTTCTCGAACTCGATGGTTCGAGCGCAAAAACTGCTCTGAACGCCCGGGATGGCAACGGGCAGAATCCCTCTGACCTGATCCCGAACCTGTGATAGCCCGTTGAACCACGATCACCCGCACCCAGAAAATGGCGGCCTGGGCCTCGCTCAACGGGCGGTCAAGTGGGGTTCAACGAAGGCAGCCCAATCCTGCGTCGATTCTCGACCACGCGCGGCGGTCAGCTCTTTGCAGTTCCGCCAAGTGCTTCGCGGAACAGGTTGGCACCTGCGGCGAGGGCTTCGTCCAGGCGGGCGGGGTCTTTTCCTCCGGCTTCGGCCAGATCGGGGCGGCCGCCTCCGCCACCTCCGACGATGCCGGCTGCCAACTTCACGCAGTTGCCCGCGTGCAGCCCCTGCTTGAGCAGGCTTTTGGAGACGGCGGCAATCAGCATCACACGCCCTTCGACTTCTGCTCCCATCACAATCGCGATCTGCTCTGACTTCTCACGCAACTGGTCCACATAGTTGCGGAGCACATCCTTTCCGCCCGTCAGCACGCGATGCTGGATGAGCAGTGCTCCGCCAATCTGTTCGCCGGCGGCGAGAATGGCATCAATTTCGCCGCCGATGTTCTGTGCCGTGAGCTTGGCGATTTCGTCGCGTGCGGTTTTGACTTCTTCCTGCAGGGCGGCAATTCGCGCGGGGAGTTCATCGGGGCGCGAGACCTTCATGGCCTGCTGCAACTCCTTCACCAGTTGCTCCAGATCGCGAATGCGAGCGAGTGCCTTGGGGCCGGTGAGCGCTGATATGCGCCGCACCCCTTTGGCGATGCCATCTTCGCCCAGAATCTTGATGAAGCCGACCTGTCCGGCATTGGTCAGGTGCGTGCCGCCGCACAATTCCTTGCTGAACTCGCCGATACTCACCATGCGGACCAGATCGGGATACTTTTCACCGAACAGCGCCATGGCCCCTTGAGCGCGGGCGGCTTCAATGGGCAGCAGTTGCGTCGTGACGGCACCGGCTTCGGCCACGCGACGATTGACTTCGTCTTCGATGGCCCGCATTTCCTCCGCAGTGACTGGCTGCTTGTGTGAGAAGTCGAACCGCAGTTGATCGGCTTCAACTTTCGAGCCCCGCTGCAGGGCATTGGGGCCCAGGGTCTGCCGCAGCGCGTGGTGAATGATGTGCGTCGCGGAGTGGGCGCGGCGGATGCCGGCCCGCAGTTCGTCGTCAATGACGGCCTCCACGCGGTCCCCCACGGTCAACTCGCCGCGCGTCAGCCGACCCAGGTGCAGCCACAAGTTGCCATCCTTCTGGGTGTTCTCCACGACGAATTCGGCAGAGGCGCTGGTCAACCGGCCCACATCGCCAACCTGCCCGCCAGATTCGGCATAAAATGGAGTTTGATCCAGTACCACCGCCACGGTGTCGTTTGAGTTCGCGGCGCTCAGCTTGGTGATCAGTTCCCGATTCGCAATCAATCCCACGACAGCCGCCGTGGCCGACGATTGCTCATAGCCCAGGAAGCTGGTTTCGCCGTGCTGTTTGCGAATGGCGTCGAGCGGACCCTCGGCCATCACGGAATCGGCAAAAGCCCCCTTGCCGCTTTCTTTGTGGTGGGTCTCCAGGCAGGATTCAAATTCGGCGCGATTGACTGTCAATCCATGCCGCGCTGCCATCGCTTCCGTGAGTTCAATCAAGAACCCATCTGTCTGGTGCAGATCGAACGCCATCGCGCCCGACAGTTGCGATCCCCCCTGACTGCGGGTTTCTTCGAGATATCGATTCAGGCGATGCAGTCCGCGATCAACGATCGACAGAAACTGCTGCTCTTCTTCCTGAATGGCTTCGGCGACGGTCGTGGCGGTCTGAGCCAGTTCGGGATACGGCCGCGAGAGCAGTTCGACCACCTTGGGCACGAGATGAAACAGAAATGGTTGTTCGCAGCCGAGCAGGTAGCCTTCCAGCGAGGCCCGACGCAGCAGTTGGCGGACAATATAGTTCTGCTTCTCGTTCCCCGGCAGCACCCCTTCATGAATGCAATTGGTGACCGCCCGCACATGGTCGGCAATGCGGCGCATCGCGCGCCCGGCATCGCCGGCGAATTCATATCGCCGACCGAGCACTTCACCGGCCACGTCGCACAGCGGCCGCAGCGAATCGATCTCAAAATTGCTGGCCACACCCTGCAGAACGGAGGCGGTCCGCTCAAGCCCCATCCCCGTGTCGATGTTCTTTTTCGGCAGCGGAATCAGATTGTTGGGGGGGGCCCCTTTGCGATTGAACTGCGTGAACACCAGATTCCAGATTTCAACCGACTTCGGAGCCCCGGGGGTGTGGTAATAGATCTCGCTGCAAGGGCCGCAGACGCCGTCCGGGCCATCGGTGGGTGAACCGGCGGGCCAGAAGTTTTCGTACTCGTCCAACCGCGAAATGCGATTCGCCGGCACCCCGACTTCGCGATGCCAAATGTCGAACGCTTCGTCGTCATCGAGATACACGGTGATGGTGATCAGATCGGGCTTGAGTCCCAGATACTTCTTCGACGTCAGGAATTCCCACGCCCAGTGAATGGCTTCTTTCTTGAAGTAGTCGCCAAACGAGAAGTTGCCGAGCATTTCAAAAAATGTGTGGTGATACGCGGTCACCCCCACATTGGTGATGTCACCCGTCCGAATGCATTTCTGGCAAGTGGTCGCCTTGGTAAAATCGGGACGACCCAAGCCCAGAAACTCCTGCTTGAACTGGTTCATCCCGGCCGGGGTGAACAGCACGGTGGGGTCATGCGGACAGAGCACGTCACTTTGCCGCCGCAGGCAGCCTTTCGATTCAAAGAAATCGAGATAGCAGTCACGCAGGTCGTCAGTTTTCATATCCGCAGATTCTTGTGAGGAGAGCTCTGGCTACCCGTCGTCCGCGGGTATCGGCAACACGGTGACTGGCCGCAAAGCAAAAAAGCCGGCTCACAAGGA
Organism: Planctomycetaceae bacterium; assembly: GCA_041742495.1. GTDB lineage: Bacteria > Planctomycetota > Planctomycetia > Planctomycetales > Planctomycetaceae > JBGSIP01. Next base: position 36 of record JBGSIP010000369.1, on the reverse strand, counting down.
GCCGGCTTCCAGATTGGGCCGGTCGGCGACGGATGA
>JBGSIP010000368.1:0-4311 GCA_041742495.1 Planctomycetaceae bacterium | reverse complement strand
CCCCCGGCTAACCCGCAGCGCAGACCCGCCGGCCAGATTGTGCCTCCACAAACATCAAGCACCTTAGGATCTACGATGACTGACAAAGAGTGGTGGACGAAGTTGTAGCCATCGCGTCAAGGGGCCGCTGAGTGAGTCAGCCCCGCCATAGACGAGCGAGTGAGGCTTCTCAAACTTCTCCGTGACTCTGTGGCTCGGTGAGATCATCTGTCCTGCCGCGAACCGCACGGTTCTCACGGAGGCACAGAGCCACGGAGAGAGACTCAGTCGTCTGTCGATCAGGCTGTGCCTGACCGACCCCGCGTGGAACTTTCCCCGGGCAGGGGGTGCTTCGGCAGACGCAAATGAGGGGCACGAAACGGGCGGGCAATTGACACCGGTCCCGCGTCCACCTAAGACTCGGCACGCGCTATTTGTCCATCGCCCTTCGCCGCTGAGTCTCAACGCTATGCCATACGATGTTTACGGAGTGGGAAATTCGCTGGTCGACGTTCAGGCCCGCATTTCCGAACAAGTGTTGAGCACCCTCCCTTACGCCAAGGGGGTGATGACACTCGTCGACGACGCCGCGCAGGCCCAGGTGCTGGCTCGTCTCAACGGCATTCCCGTCACTCGTTGCGCGGGAGGCTCTGCCGCCAACACGATCATCGGAGTTGCCGACTTTGGCGGCCGCGCTGCTTATGCGGGCAAGACGGGCAACGATGAAATCGGCAATTTCTGCCTCGCCGATATGCGCAAAATGGGGGTCGCCATCGAGGTCCCGCAGGCCGCTGGCCAGACCGGCACCTGCGTCATTCTCATCACCCCGGACGCCGAGCGGACCATGCTCACCAATCTGGGAGTCTCTTCCACGCTTGGTCCCGACGACATCAGCGAATCTGAAATCGCTCAGTCCAAGTATGTTTACGTCGAAGGTTATCTCTTCACGGGAGATTCCACGCGCGCGGCCGCCTATCGCGCTATGGAACTCGCCAAGCGGCACGGCGTGAAGGTGGCGTTCACCGTGTCCGACCCATTCCTGATCAATCTGTTTCGCGATGAATTCTGGAAGCTGATTGAAGGCCCCGTCGATTTGCTGTTCTGCAATCTCGAAGAAGCCCGCAGTCTCACCGGCAAGGAAGATCCCATTGACTGCGCGCACGAAATCCATCGTCATGCCGACAACGTGGCGATGACCCTCGGGGCCAACGGCTCATTGTTGATGCACGGCGGAGAGGCCATTGCCATCGAAGGGGTCTCCGCGTCCGCCATCGATACCACCGGTGCTGGCGACATGTACGCCGCGGGTGTCCTGTACGGCATCACCAACGGCTTGACCTGGAAGCAGGCAGGCCATCTCGGTTCGCACGCGGCCGCACGCATCGTCAGCCAGTTAGGAGCCCGTCTGGAATCCCGTTTCACTCCGGCCGAAATCATCGACCTGCTGAACTAGTCGTTCATCCACGTTTGTTTGTCTGCCTTCGTCCATCGCAGGGTGCCACGGCTGGCTTGTCCAGCCGTGCTCAACGCCACAACCCGCGCTACGTCACGTCGACGATTGAGTTTCACTGGCCGCAGCGGCTGCAGTGGGATAGGGGACCCGCACCGCGGTGGTTTGCGTTCGCCGGCGCCCAGTCAGCCAGCGTCGGCAGGGATTCTCCACCAGGTGATACGTCACCACCGAGAGCGCCAGCGTACAGAGCAATCCGCCGAGGCGCAGCAGTTCGATCTGCAGTGGATCGGTCATCTTCAGCACCTGCGCCAATGCCGTACAGCAGGTGATCGCGAACGCATGCGTCATGTAGATCGAGTACGAGATCTCCCCTCCATACACGGCCCACCGATGCGACAGCACGGGCACCTTGTGTGAACGCTCGCGGGCCGCAAAACCGAGGAGAATCAGCGGAAAACAGACCACGGCCGCCGCCTGGGCCCATCGGCCAGGCAAGCTCAAGAACACCAGTGCGCACACGAGCGCCACCAAACCCAGTGTTCCGCCGCGGGCAATTCGTCGGCAGTCATAGAGAGTCCACGCCGCAATCCCCATCGGGATCTCACAGAGAATGCGCAGCAGACCCACATCGAAGGTGCGTTCTGTCAGGACGACCTCCCGCCCCGGCAACACGCCTGGCTGACTCAGCACGAAGAACGCGCCGAGAAAGCCGACCATCGTCATGGCCAGCGCCAGCCGTCGTCGACGCTGCCACGATGCCAGCGCAACCAACAGGGGAAACAAGAGATAGGCACCCCATTCGGCACTTATTGACCACGACGGCAGGTTCCACGCCCCGCGACTGGTCAGCCCCCACGCATGCACCATCAGCACGTTGGCCGGTAGCAGTGTCAGGTCATAACGGCCGGGGTCCTTGGGGGTGAGGTTCAGCACCTGAAACGCAACATACACGCCCAGAAACAGCCCCAGCACAAACAGGTGCAGCGGTACCATGCGGGCAATCCGCAACCACAAGAACCGGCCGTAAGAAAACGTGCCGTCGCGCATCGACGAGGCGTAAACATGCGCCAGCACAAACCCGCTGAGCACAAAGAACAAGTCCACCATCAGGTGGGCCTGTTTGAGGAACGGCAGTGAGATCGCCAGCCATTCGGAAATGGGACCGCGCACATCAGCGGCCCGGCCGCTGACCGTCGCGTCCAGATTAAAGAAGTGGTAGATCGCGACAAACAACGCCGCAAAAAACCGAATCCCGGTCAGTGAATCAATCATCCCCCGCGATCGGGTGCCTGCCATCATGCCGCTCCTGCACAGCCCGCGGCGGACTTCACAGGCACCGCGAGTCGACTGTGCCTCGGAAAGTCGCCCGCATGAGCCTAGCGTGCGGCCGGTCGAGCGACATCCGACTTCCTTCGCGATTGTTGCCGTCGCGGAGAAATTCATCATACCGGAATGTCAACACATTTGCGGACGTCGCTGCATTCTGCCCGCAGCACTGGCTGGGGCGGCAAACAACGGGCGTGGCCCGGCTGGCGAGATACCGCGGGCCACGCTCCGAAAGTCGCACGGTGACGCTCAACGTTTTGGGCTGCGGATCAGGGCACCGGATGGGTGGGTGCCTGCGCAAATGCTTCCACCATTGCCGCTGACATTTCGTCGGGGGACATCACCTTCAGTCGCGTGCCGAATGTCCAGACGTGACCAAATGGATCCTGGATGACGGCGTAGCGATCGCCCCAGAACATATCGGCGGGGGGCATCTTCACAGTGGCCCCCGCGGCCGCGGCGCGCTGCACCACGGCATCACAATCCGCCACCATGCGATGAATCATGACAGGTGTTCCGCCCAGCGCCACCGCCGATTGCGATTTGCCTTCGCAATACTCAGGAAAGTCATCGGCCAGCATGAACATGTGCCCGTCGATGCGCATTTCGCCATGCATCAGGCGCTCTCCATCGGGGGCCATCAAGCGCATCACTTCGACCGCGCCAAAGGCCCGGGCGTAAAAATCCATGGCCCGCCCGGCCTGTGCGCATACCAGGTGGGGAACCAGTCCATCATGCGTGCTGACAACCTGCTGACTCATCGTGCGGCTTTCCGGTGACTTGGTGACGAAGTGAAAATGGCAAATAGCAAGCATTGGAGCGGGGCCGCCACAATCGGCCCCGCGTGGAGATCACGACAGCGTGGCGGCTTCGAGGGCAGCCAGGTCCAGTTTGTCCATCGTCATCATCGCCTGCATGTAGCGCGCAGCGCGAACGGGATCGGGATGCCCCAGCAGACTCGGGAAGTTGGCCGGCACCACCTGCCACGAGAGCCCAAAGCGGTCCTTCAGCCAGCCGCAGCGGGAGTGCTCGCCCCCTGCGGCCAGCACGTCCCAGTAATGGTCAATCTCGGCTTGCGTATCGCAATTGACGACCATCGAGATGGCTTCGCTCAACGTATAGGCCGAACCGCCGTTGATCGCGACGATCCGCTGACCGGCCAGTTCAAACTCCACCGTCAGCACGCTCCCTGCCGGACCGGGGCCGCCCGCCACATTGTGAATCGTCCGCAGAATGCGACTGTGGGGAAACACCGACGTGTAAAACGTCGCGGCCTCCTCCGCCTGGGAATGAAACCACAAGAACGGGTGGATGGTTAGCATGAGGGACGACCTGCTTGTGAGAGGGGTGGAATGCGAATCGTCTACCGACGCCGCGACGGCACGGGTCGGCGATTGCAGGGCGCGCGACGGTGGCTCGCTGGCAGAAGGCAGGCCAGACGGACGCGACCGTTTGATTCTGGTCGTGCGCGCGGCGCTCCAATCGACATCGGCCGTCAGGATTCTCGCGAGATCCCACAAAAAAACGCCACGGGCGTCCCGTGGCGTTCTCGG
>JBGSIP010000367.1:0-4014 GCA_041742495.1 Planctomycetaceae bacterium | reverse complement strand
CCAGCAGGCCGGCCAGGCCGGTCAGCAACAAGGTCAACAGGCCACGGCCGGATCGAACGTCACTGTTCAGCAGCCCGTGGTCGAAGTGGTCAGCGTCTCCACGACAGTCAGCGTGCCCGATGGCGGTACCATTCTGCTCGGCGGAGTGAAGCGTCTGCGTGAAGGCCGCAACATGGCCGGGGTGCCGATTCTGAACAAGCTCCCCTACGTCAGCCGCCTGTTCAAGAACTCCGGCGTCGGTCGCGAAACCGAAAGCCTCATGCTGATGGTGACCCCCCGCATCATCATTCAGGAAGAAGAAGAAGCTCTGCTGGATCTGGATCTGTAAGGCGGACGACTCACGGTTTGGCCGGTTCCCGACAAGCGTGGTCGTGAACCGGACCACTCCGTTCAAGTGTCTGCTGCGAGCTGTCTGAACATACTGCGTGCGTCGTTTCGTTCCGGTTCTTCGGGTGTCGTTGGCCAAGGTCGTTCGCGATCGCAGGTCGGTGAGACCCGAAGAGAGCCAACCGGATCTCAGGGTTGAGGCCGCCTCGGAGTGCTGTCCGGGGCGGCCTCTTTGCGTTCAGACTTTGGCCATCTCGACCGGCGTCGCGGACCCCGCCGCTGTACGCCGCGGAGCGCAAGCCGGTCCTGGGGGTGCGATTTCTGGCGCGAACTCGCTGGTTTGCCATCAGCGGGCCAGTCAGAATGCGATGGGCAGGCCGAGGCGAGAGTCTGTTGCCTCGGCCTCCGGACTAACTGCATCGCAAAGAGAAGCCGTTCATGACCCTGCCTCACATGTTCCGGTTGCGCCAGCGATTTCCCCGTCCCCGGGTGAGCGACGTGGCCTCGGCCGTGCAGGCCGAACTCTCCCGCGTGCTGGCCGGGCAGACACTGTTGGCCGGGCAATCCGTGGCTATCACAGCGGGCAGCCGCGGGATTGCCAACATTCCGCAAATTCTGCAGGCGGTGGTGCAGTTCTTCCGCCAGCGTCAACTCGAGCCGTTTCTGGTGCCCGCCATGGGCAGTCACGGCGGAGCGACTGCCAGCGGGCAAACGGAAATCCTGCACAAGCTGGGGATCACACGTGAGAGCACGGGAGCCGACATTCGCTCCAGCTTGGAAACCACCGTCGTGGGGGTGACCCCACTGGGAATCCCGGTGCACATCGATCGACTGGCACTCGCCGCAGATCACATCTGTGTGGTCAACCGCATCAAGGCTCACACCGATTTCGACGGCGAAGTGGAGTCCGGTCTACACAAGATGATGCTCATCGGGCTGGGCAAAATGAACGGCGCGCAGACGTTTCATCGCGCCGCGTTCACGCACCAGTTTCAGCAGGTCATGCGTGAAGCAGCCGCGCTCGCACGCACGCACACGCGGCTGTTGTGTGGCCTCGCCATTCTGGAAAACGCCTACGATGAAACCGCACAGATCGAAGCCGTCCTCCCGGCGGACATGTGGGATCGTGAACGTGAATGGCTCCAGCAATCCAAACGCTGGATGGGCCGACTGCCTTTCGACCATGCCCACCTGCTGATTGTCGATCGCATCGGCAAAAACATCTCCGGCTCTGGCATGGACACGAATGTCATCGGTCGCAAGTTCAACTTTCACGCCGGCACGGATCGCGACGAGGTGCGGATCGACCGCATTTTCGTCCGCAGCCTCACCCCCCAATCCCAGGGGAACGCGACCGGTTTGGGAATGGCCGAGTTCACGAATCGACGGACCGTCGAGCAGATCGATCTTCAGGCGACTCGGTCGAATTGTGAGACTGGAGGCCGACCGGCGCTGGCCATGATTCCCATTGCCTATGACCGGGACGTCGACGCCATCGCAGCAGCCCTGCGAACAATCGGCACCGTGCCGACGGAGCAATCCCGAGTCATCCACATCCGCGATACACTTCATCTGTTCGAAATGGACGTGAGCACCGCCTACGTGCCGCTGCTGGCGGGTCGGGACGATCTGGAAGCCCTCTCTCCGCCGCGTCCACTAACGATCTCCGCCGAAGGCCACCTCAGCGAGATTGCCCTGACCCCGCTCGCGGACACTCCATGATGACCAGCCGGCTTTTGCCCGTGCTGGACTCCGTCCGCCTGAGGGGCAAATGGATCCACGCGACCACGGCATCTTGCCAGCGGAGACCCCACCATCGACGCTGCCTCGACGGCCGCTGCCGAATTTTTGAGGAATTGAGGCCCGACGATGTTCATTCACCAGTCTCGCCTTCCGCACGTGCTTCCGCCGCGACTCTATCATTGCCCGCAGCAGCACGATCGCGAACTCACACACCTGTTTCGTCCCGGCTGGCAATGTGTGGGGACTGTGGCCAATGCCCGGACCTCCGGTTCGTTTTTCACCACGACCCGTTTGGGCAAGCCACTGCTCGTCCGGCAGGAAGCCGGAGTCTTTCACACATTTCTGAATGTCTGCCCACATCGACACTCGCTGCTCTCAAGCGCAACGCACGGCTGCAGCGAAAAGCTCACCTGCCAATACCACGGCTGGCAATTCGATTGTGACGGGCGATCTGCCCGCATCCCTGATGCCCAGTCGTTTCGGCCCATCCCCGGGGGACCCGAGCCATTGCAAAAATTCCCCACCGAAGTCCGCGGACCGCTGATCTTTGCCGCTTTGGAACCAACGTCGATCACCTTGAGCGAACAACTCGGCCCGCTCGAGTTTGGATGCGCTGAATTTCCCGCCACCCGCTGGCACCGTGCCGACTCCTGGTCTTATGACTTTGCCGCAAACTGGAAACTGGTGGCCGAGAATACGGTGGAATCATATCACGTCGAGTCCGTCCATCCGCGGACTCTCGTCCGCGCAACCTCCCCGGAACGGACAGAGCACGAAATCCACCCGCAGGGGACCATCATGCGCGCGGACGTAGTCGCCCCGGCTCTCTACTATCGGCTGGCTGACTGGGTTCTCCCGCGGCTGCAGCCGGGCTGCACCCACCGCTATCACCTGTACCACGCGTTTCCCGGGCTGTTTCTGATTCGCATCGATGCCATGCTGCAGGTGATGAATCTCATTCCGACTTCACCTCACACGAGTGCGATGCGGGTCGACGTCTTCGTGCTCAAAGCGGCTCGGGAGACATTCTTTACACGGCAAATGACCAGACAATGGGGCCGGCTCAAATGCTGGATCATCAAAAAGATCCTCGCCGAGGACGCCGCCCTCTACCCGGACATGCATCAGGGGATGCTCGCCAGCCCTTTTCACGGCACGATCAGCACGCGCGAGGAACTGGTCTGGGCGTTCCAGCAATACGTGGCTACCCGCTGCCAATTGGCTCCCGCCCCTGCCGATTGAAGACCGAGACCTCGTTCACCTGGCGCAGATCCCGGAGGGTTCATCAGTCCAGTGCTACCAGTCCGCCGCTGATGCATGTTTAGCAGAAGGGCGCTCCGCGGCCGTTCGCCCCGCTGTCACCGTCAGTGACCACGTGAGCAGCACGCCTGGTTCACGCACCGCTCACGGTCGGGGCCTGACCACCCAACTACGGGGAGTCTTCGAGGACGTAGCCTGTCTCGCGCAGCACGGCTTCGGCGTCCTGATCGGCGTCGGTAAGCAGCTCGACGTTCCAATCAATGAACTCCATCACGGTCCGACTTTTCTCTTCCGTGCGATTCGTTTTGGTATGCACGATGTTCTCGGCCGCTTCCTTGGCCTTGCTATACGACTCGTAACAGCTCTTCAAATTGGCCTTCACGCGTTCCGGCAATTTCTCGCAGGCAATGGCCCGCTCGTAGCAGTTGGATTCCGCCATCGACAGGCGCGGCGAATACTTCTCGCGAGCACGTTCGGCCAGTCGCGGTGCTTCTTCCTTCATGAACTTGTCGTGCGCGGCTTTCTCAGCCCGTCCGGCCTGAATGGCAGTGGCCAGCGGGCTGATGCGCGATCGCGCCTCAATCATGTAGTCCAGGTACTGCCGCGAAACGTCGATCGAAATCACCGCATAGCAAAACGTGTCCACGCTCATCCTCAAGGCGGCCTGCTGGGCGAGGCTCATGG
>JBGSIP010000366.1:0-7791 GCA_041742495.1 Planctomycetaceae bacterium | reverse complement strand
CGTCGGTCGCGAGCAGCTCATCGCCGAGGATCTGGTACAGCGCTGGTTCGTCGATGCGAATGCGCTTGAGGATCTCCCGAAACTGGCTGTTGGTGAGACTGCTTTGGGTAATTCTCTGGATGAAGGCGTTGACGCGGTCGTCAGAACTGGTCATACCCAGATCCCGCGCCTTACGCCGCAGGATCTCGCCCAGGAGCACGTCATTTCGCAGTTCGTCGCCAAAGTTGAACATGACGTTGTTCACGAAGAACTGCCCATATTGGGGCATGGCCGTCATCACGGCTTCGCGTACAAACAGATTGGCAATCTCGCGGCGCTGCATCAGGTCGCGGACATTGGACTCGGTCAGTCCGCCCCCTTTGGCCTGCACGGTAACCTGCGGGCCCCCTTCGATGCGCGGCGAGGCAACCATGGCCAGCGCCAAGCCAGCGACCGCCCCACCCAGGGCGTACACCCACACATAGGCGTCTTTGCGATACAACCAGCCCAGCAGCGATCCGCCGACGACCATGCCGAACATCGCCAGCACAGTGGCCAGCGGCGTTGACTGCGGATCGCCCGAGAGCACGATAAACGACAACATCGCCAGTCCCGTCATGGCAATCATGAGCGATTTTTGGCGACGCTGAAACCAACTGAACGGGGATGCCATCAGGGAGACCTTCGGGCGAGGATCGTGTGAGCCAATCCTCTGCCACTCTTGACACGGAACAAAACGATTCTTTAACCCATTTCACGTCCGGTCACTCCGCGGCGGTTGGCAGAAAGCCTGCCACACACCACATTGAGCGACCGCCAACTGTCCCCACCAAAGGGACTTCCATCGATTTATCCGGTGCCCGCGATTGTAGAGCGACGGTCATGTCCCGCAAGGGACCGCCTGCGGTCTGCAGTGGTAGGATCCTCAGAACATGGTTGATCGCCCCGCGGGGCGATCCAGGGAGTTTCGAGTGGTTGCGTCCAAGAGCAAGCGAGCACTGGTCATCGTGGAATCTCCCGCGAAAGCCAAGAAAATTGGCAGCTTTCTGGGGAACGATTACATCGTGCGCGCCAGCGTCGGACACATCCGCGACTTGCCCGCCAAGGCGGCGGAAGTGCCCGAGAAGTTCAAAAAAGAGAGCTGGGCCACACTCGGCGTGAACGTTGAGCACGACTTCGAGCCGCTGTACATCGTCTCCCCCGAAAAACGGAAGGTCATCAAGGAGCTCAAAGATCTCCTCAAAGAGGTCGAAGAGCTCATCATCGCGACCGACGAAGACCGCGAAGGGGAAAGCATCGGGTGGCACCTGGTGCAGGTGCTGGAACCCAAAATCCCGACCCGGCGGATGGTCTTCTCCGAAATTACCAAGCCCGCGATTCTGCAGGCCCTCGCCAGCACCCGCCACATTGACGAAAACCTGGTCGCCGCCCAGGAAACTCGCCGCGTTGTCGATCGACTGTACGGTTACACGCTGTCGCCGTTGCTGTGGAAGAAAATTGCCCGCGGCCTGTCAGCAGGACGTGTGCAGTCGGTCGCCGTCCGCCTTATTGCGCAGCGTGAAATCGAACGCATGCTGTTTCGCAGCGGGGAATATTGGGATCTCGACGCGGCACTCACGCGGACTGGGCACCCGGGCTTCACCGCGCGGCTGGTGTCTGTCGATGGGAAACGGGTCGCGACTGGCAAAGACTTTGACGAAAGCACCGGTCGTCTGAAGGCTGGCTCAGACGTCACTCTGCTCAGCGAGGCCGACGCACGCGCGTGGCTGGAGCGGCTGCAAACCAGTGCGTGGTCGGTCAAAGATGTCGAAAAGAAGCAGCAGGCCCGTCGCCCTTCCGCCCCCTTTACCACCAGCACCTTGCAGCAGGAGTCCAACCGCAAACTGGGACTCTCGGCACAAGAGACCATGCGCGTGGCGCAGCGGCTGTACGAAGATGGTCACATCACCTACATGCGAACCGATAGTGTTTCGCTATCGGCAGAAGCCGTCAAAGCAGCCCGCGACCGGATTGAGTCGCTGTACGGCAAAGATTACCTCAGCGATGGTCCGCGCACCTACGCGAACAAACAGAAGAACGCCCAGGAGGCCCACGAAGCGATCCGGCCGGCCGGGACGCAAATGTTGACTGCCGATGAAATTGGCGTCTCAGGGGTGGCCCACCGGCTGTACACGCTGATCTGGAAGCGGACTGTCGCGTCCCAGATGGCCGATGCCCAGGTGCAGATGCAGGCCGCCGTGATCGCTGTCGACAAGGCCGAATTCCGGGCCTCAGGCCGGCATGTGCTGTTTCCCGGCTTCTTTCGGGCCTATGTCGAGGGGGTCGACGATCCCGAAGCCGCGCTGGACGACCAGGACGCCGCGCTCCCGCCGCTCGAGCCGGGCAACCCGCTCGACTGCACGGCCATCACGCCACAACAGCACCACACCAAGCCCCCCGCGAGATTCACCGAAGCCACCCTCGTGCGCACGCTGGAAGCAGAAGGGGTCGGCCGACCCAGTACGTATGCCAGCATCATTGGCACTATTCAGGACCGCGGGTACGTCCGCAAGGAAAACAATCAGCTCATTCCCACCTTCACGGCGCTGGCGGTGACCAAGCTGCTGGAGAAGAATTTTCCCCGGCTGGTTGATCTGCGCTTCACCGCCGAGATGGAACAGTCACTGGACGACATTTCCAACGGAGCCACCGATCGCCTGCCGTATCTGCGGCGGTTTTACCAGGGGCAGGAAGGTCTGGTGGAGCAGGTCAAAGCGAAAGAGGAAGGCATCGACCCGCGCGAAGCCTGCACGCTGTCGATGGAAGGGCTCAACGGCAACATCCGGGTGGGCCGCTATGGCCCTTATCTGGAGCGATCCTCGGCCACCGGAGAGACCGAAACAGCATCCCTGCCCAACGACATTTCCCCCGCGGATGTCACGCCGGAGATGGCCGAAAAGCTGTTTCTGTTGAAGCAGCAGGGTCCTCAGGCACTGGGCATGCACCCCGAAGAGGGGCTCCCCATTTTCGTGCTGGTCGGTCCCTTTGGGCCGTATCTGCAACTGGGAGAAAACAAGGAGGGGGCCAAACCCAAGCGGGTTTCCATTCCCCCGAACATTGACCCGATGGCCATGACGTTTGAGCTGGCCCTGCAGTTGATCGAACTGCCGCGGACCGTGGGTCAGCATCCCGAGGATGGTAAGGTTGTCAAGGCGGGGATTGGCCGGTTTGGTCCGTATGTGCTGCACGACGGCAAATACAAATCGCTGGGGAAGGAGCACGACGTGCTCACCATCGATCTGCCCACATCCGTCGAACTGCTGGCCCAGGCCAAGGGGCCGCGCCGCGGCGCAACGCCCGTGAAGGAACTGGGCCCTCACCCGCAGGACCAGCAGCCGGTGCAGGTGTTCGAGGGTCGCTACGGTGCCTATGTGAAGCATGGCGACATCAACGCAACGCTGCCTAAGGATGTGAGCGTCGAGACGATTGAAATGGAACTGGCGGTGGAGCTGCTGGCTGCCCGGGCGGCAGCGGGAGGCGGAAAAAAATCGAGCAAGAAGGGGGCCAAAAAAGGGGCCAAAACCGCCGCGCGAAAAACGGCTGCCCCCAAGTCTGCGAAACAGGCTTCAGGCGACGAGACAACCGCCGACCAAGCCACCGGCTCCAAGACCGCCAACAAGGCTGCCAAGTCCACAAAAACCAAAGGCAGCAAGAAGACGGCCACCCGCAAACCGGCCCCGGTCGACAATCAGGAAGACATCGACGCCCCGTTCTAGTGTCTCGGAGCCGAGATTGCCGCCGTCTTGAGTGGCCTGCCGTGGCGGTACGAGTGAGGTCGAGTGACTTGTGACCGCGTTGTGGTTTGCCGGGTCCGGGCGACCGCGCTGTGCCGCGATTCTCACGAGAGAACCACAATTTGCCAGGCAGCGCGTCATCCGCTGGATTGACTGCGTGCGCTCTTCTATCATGCCGCCTGACAATTCCGGGTCAGTCTGTCTGACCTCACACCGTGCGTTGGGATGATCGGGTCGTTTGCCGATGAAAATTCATGAGTACCAGGCCAAGGTCCTGTTCCGGGCGGCTGGCATTCCGACGCCGCGTGGTGTCGTCGTGCATCGCGCCGACGAAGCGGCGGCCGCGTTTGCCGAACTGGGTGGCCCGCTGGCCGTCCTGAAGTCGCAAATCCATGCCGGCGGTCGTGGCAAGGGTAGGTTTAAGGAAGACGGCGCACAGCCCGGGGTCAAGCTGGTCCGTTCGGCGGACGAAGCGGTCGAGAACGCCCGCCGCATGCTCGGGAAGACGCTGGTCACCATTCAGACCGGGGCCGAAGGCAAGCAGGTCAACACGCTGTACCTGGAAGCCGGGGTCGATATCGCCCGCGAGCTGTATCTGGGCATTGTGGTCGACCGCGAGGCAGGCATGCCCGTGCTGATGATGTCGACCGAAGGGGGCATGGAGATTGAAGTCGTTGCGGAAGAGCATCCGGAAAAGATCCTCAAGGAACGCTTTCACGCGGCCGAAGGCCTGATGCCGTTTCAGGCTCGGAAGCTGGCCTTTGCTCTGGGTCTCGAAGGCAAGTCGATCCGTGCGGCTGAGTCGTTCCTGATGAAGATCTGCAAGTTCTTTGTCGACCAGGATGCGTCACTGGTGGAAATCAATCCGCTGGTGGTCACGCGCGAGGGCGACATCATTGCCTTGGACGGCAAGGTCACGTTCGACGACAACGCCATGTTCCGGCATAAGAATCTGGCCGATTTCCGGGATCTGTCGGAAGAAGAACCGGCCGAAATCGAGGCCGGCAATGCCGGGCTCAGCTATGTCAAACTGGATGGCAGCATTGGCTGTCTGGTGAATGGTGCCGGGCTGGCGATGAGCACCATGGACCTCATCAAACTGCATGGCGGAGAGCCCGCCAACTTTCTGGACGTGGGGGGCGGGGCGACCGTCCAGCAGGTCAGCAAGGCGTTTGAGATCATCCTGGCGGACAAGAACGTGAAGGCTGTCCTGGTCAACATCTTTGGCGGCATCATGCGATGTGACTACATCGTCGAGGCGCTGTTGGGGGCCTACGACAACGTCGGCATCAAGGTTCCGCTGGTGGTGCGTCTGGAGGGGACCAACGTGGAGAAAGCCCGGGACATGCTGGCTGCCAGTGGCAAGGCGATCATTTCCGCCACCGATTTGACGGACGCCGCCAAGAAGGTGGTGGCTTCGCTCGCTTCGTAACTGCAACTTGCCCGCTGCCGTCGTGCTGCCCTCACCTTGCCCCTGATCCTGCTGCCGGTACTCGCGACCCCATTGCGGTTGCGGCCCGCTTTTTCTGATGAGCCACTTTCATGAGCATTCTGGTCAACGAAGAAACCAAGATCATCACGCAGGGTATCACGGGCAACTCCGGCCTGTTTCACTCGCAGAAGTGCCGCGAATACGCCGACGAATGCAACCCGGGCAAGCCGGTGCTGGTCGGTGGGGTCACCCCGGGCAAAGGGGGCACCATCGTGGACGGCTTTCCCGTGTTTGACACGGTCCGCGATGCCGTCGCGGAGACCGAAGCCAACACGTCGATGATCTTTGTGCCCCCGCCGTTCTGTGCCGACGCCATTCTCGAAGCCGCCGATGCTGGCATCGAATTGATCGTCGCCATAACCGAAGGTGTGCCGGTGCTCGACATGGCACGGGTCTATCGCCAACTGCTCGATTATCCCTGCCGTTTGATTGGCCCGAATTGCCCGGGGATCATCACGCCCGGGGTGGCCAAAATCGGCATTATGCCCGGGTACATTCACAAGCCGGGGAACATCGGGATCATCAGCAAGTCGGGCACCCTGACTTATGAAGCGGTCTGGCAGATCAGCAGTCTGGGGATGGGGCAATCGACCGCCGTCGGGATTGGCGGAGATCCCATCATCGGTACCAGCTACATCGACCTGTTGGAATTGTTCGAAGAGGACGAGGAAACCGAAGCGATTCTGATGATTGGCGAAATCGGCGGTACGGCGGAAATCGACGCTGCCGCGTTCATCGAAGCGGCCGTGACCAAGCCTGTGGCGGCCTTCATTGCCGGCCAGACGGCGCCCCCTGGAAAACGGATGGGACACGCCGGGGCCATCATTTCCGGCGGCAAGGGGACTGCGGCGGAAAAAGTCGAAGCCCTGATGTCCGTGGGCGTGGAAGTGGCCGAGAGCCCCGCCGACATGGCAGCCGCTGTACAGCGGGCCATCGCCCGGCATGCCAGTCTGAGGGCATAGCGTAAAGTCTTTGGAAAAAAGGGCTTAGTGCTCCAGGTCTGGCCGCGGAAAGCACGCGTGTCAACGCTCCCATTGCGAGGTCTGCAAGGGAGCGTGGGTCGACGTTTCAACTCGGCAACAGCGCGGTACAGGTTGACCCGCGGCGGGCCAATCCGGCGATCGGCGCGACTTCGCACTTGATTCGATCTGCCCCTCGCACGCACACTGACGTCCGTCCGGCCGAACAGCTGGATGCGGTTCGAGAGGCGGCCTCAAGCCAACCGGCTGACTTTGACGCTCCGGCGCATCCGGTTTGAGAGACGGTTCTGATTCCGCTGCGGCAGCGAGATGGGCAATTCGTGGCGGGTTGTCAGCAACCGGATGGGTGACACGTATGGACGTCTCTCGCACTGCAATCCCTGCGATGGAGGAGAACTCCACCAACATGGTCGATTACCCGCTCAGGTTTCGATCGTTCCTGCGCCCGCAGGTGTGGGGGGGGCGGTGTCTGGAAGACCTCGCCAAGCATCTGCCAACGGAGGGCACGTTTGGCGAAGCGTGGGAAGTCAGCACGCATCCCTCGCACGTGAGCGAAGTTTCGCAGGGGCCGCACGCCGATCAGTTGCTGACGGACCTGTGGCTTGACCATCAGGCAGATTTTGTAGGTCGCCACATCACCGTCGATCATTTTCCGTGGCTGGTGAAGTGGCTCGACTGCCACCAGTTGTTGTCCGTGCAAGTGCATCCGGACGACCGACTGGCCGCCACGATGCTCCCCCCGGAACGGGGCAAGACAGAAGCCTGGGTGGTGCTGCAGGCGAGCGAGCAGGGGCGCGTTTACGCCGGGTTTCGGCCCGGAGTCGACGAAGCCGTTCTGCGTCGGCATCTCGCCGAGGGAACTGTGGCTGAGTGCCTGCATTCGTTCCGGCCGCAAGCGGGAGACTGCATTTTTCTGCCCGCGGGCACCGTCCACGCCGTCGGTGGCGGAGTGCTGATGGCCGAAGTCCAGCAGCCCAGTGACGCCACGTTCCGACTGTTTGACTGGAACCGGGTCTGTGCCGATGGCCAGCCGCGTCAGTTGCACATCGAACAGGCGCTCGCCGCCATTAACTGGCAGCAGGGGCCTGTCTCCCCGGTGCAGCCCGTGCTGCGTCGCAATGACGGTCATGCCAAGGTGGAGCAACTGGTACGATGTGAGTTCTTTGGCATTGATCGCAGTATTCTCAACGGGCACCTGACTCCCGCGCAGCAGGGGCAGTTGTGCACGCTGGTGGTGGTATCGGGTCACATGCGACTGACTCAGCAGGGAGTGGAGCGGGCCGAAGAACTGGTAGCCGGCGACACGCTGGTCGTCCCGGCCGCGACGCCGCGTTGGTCCCTGACCTCCACGGGTCCGAAGCCAGCCGTGTTCCTCACCGTTTTCCTGCCGACCGCGAAGTAGACCCATCAGGGTCTTATGGCACCCGGCGATCTACGTTGGCCGGGGAATCGACGTCGCAACGAGGGGGCCGTCTGGCGATCCCCTGGATGCGGTGGCTCTGCTGATCCCGTTGCTGTCGTTGAGCAGCCGATCACGCGCCGCTGTCACCGGCCGGTGCCGGAGTGT
>JBGSIP010000365.1:0-3816 GCA_041742495.1 Planctomycetaceae bacterium | reverse complement strand
TTCCGAGGATGTGCCAAGCTGGCAGCAATCTGCCGACACTCCGTCCGCCGCAACACCTGCAGCCGACAAGGAGCCGCACTGGCGGCATCTGCGGTTTGAATTTGCCGGCGATCTCACCGGTCAGATGGCGCAGCGCACGGTGACGTTTCGCGATCGCGTGACGGCCAAATACGGCCCCGTCATGGAACCGCTGGCGACCTTTGGTCGCGATGAGATTCCCGTCGGCGGGACCAGTGTGAGCGGCGATACCCTGTCGCTGTCACTTCCTCCTGCTCCCGCGGGTGCCAAGCCGACGTTTGAGCTGCATGCGTCGGGCAACGTCGAAATGCGGGGGGAGAAATTCTTCGCGCGGTCGCACACCGTCACGTATGACGACCGCAAGCAACTGTTCACGTTGCGGTCTACGGGGGACATGGAATCGTCCATTTGGCTGGGGAACAACCCTCACCCGATTCCGTTCGGTATGGCGACCTTCTCCCCGATCGGCTATCGCCTGCAGACCGACCGAAATTACGGCATGCAGTTCGCCCCCTCGCCGTGACGTCCGGCTGCGCAGAGACTGCCACTTCCGGTCTGCCGTGGGACACGCGCTATGCTCGCCGCGCCCCTGTTGAATGAGCGAGTCGCTTGACGGACGCACCGGTCTCAACCCTATTTTGCCTCCGGAATGCCGGCAGCGTTCCCGTTGACGCCTGCGCCGTTCGCCGGGTCGTCAGCGATTGACGAACAGGCAGCGCAGCGAGGCCGAGCGATGGAGATGCTGTTTTCCTCCGCGGACATTGACCGAGGCGTGCGGACGCTGGGAGACCAACTGTCGGCCGACTACGCCAGTGAACCGCTCACTGTCGTCGGAGTGCTGACGGGCGGGCTGGTGTTTCTGGCGGACCTGATTCGGGCGATGCCGTTGCCCGTGCAGGTCGGCGTGGTTCAGGCATCGAGCTATCGTGGCTCAGCCACCACCTCGGGTCCGTTGACGATTTCGCTGGCGAACCTGCCAAGTGTGGCCGGGCGTCACGTCGTGATCGTCGACGACATCTTCGACACGGGGCAGACGCTCGACCGGCTGACCGGGGAAGTCGAAGCCTTGGGCGCTGCGTCCGTCAAGACGGCGGTGCTGTTGTGGAAAACGGCTCGTCGTCAGGTCGCCCGCACCCCAGACTACGTGGTGTTTGAAATCCCCGACCGATTTGTGGTCGGGTACGGGTTAGATTTCGCGGATGAGTACCGGCATCTGCCGTACCTTTGTGCCTTGCAGCCCGACGAAATCAATTTCTCCAACCACTGATACTGCCGAGTGTTGTGCCACTCCCGGCGACCGAGCATCAGGACAACTTGGGGAACGCCCGGCTCCGGGCGACATTTTTCGCATATTTCGTTGCTAAAATCGTCGGAACTCCTATCATTCCGACAGAGCAGGCAGGGATCCGAGGGTATTACAAACCTGCACAAGCCTCGTAACACCTTATGATGCTGAGACTTAGGCGCGGCAGGCCAGGTCCACAGCGGCGCATGAAATAGTGCTCCGCCGTGGTGAGCAGGCTAGCGAAAAAGACTCGCTCGGTAAGCTTCGTTCCACGCAGGGGAGTGACCTCATGACGACAAAATCTGCCACTGCGGGCAAGTCCACACTCGATCCCGCTGATCGTGAGTTTCTCGATCAACTGCACAAGCTGGGGGCGTCGACTGTCCAGGCAATTTGCGACGCGATGGAAGTCACTCCCACTGCCGTTCGGCAACGACTGGGACGACTGATGTCGTCGGGTCTGGCCACCCGCAAACGCGTTCACGCGAGCCGGGGGCGTCCTTTCTATCAATACAGTGTCACCAATGCCGGCTTGCAACAGTTGGGCGACAACTATGGCGAACTGGCACTGGTGCTGTGGCGGGAGTTGTCGCGCATCGGAGATCAGCGCGTGCGGGAGGCCATTGTCGAAGGGCTTCGTAACACATTTGTCGAGCGCTACAGCGCCGGCGTGAACGCCGACGTGCCGCTGGACCGTTTGCGTCAACTCAGACAGGCGCTGGCTGATCGCGGGTTTGACGTGGAAATTGACGTCGATCGCGAATTGCCAGTCTTGCGTGAAAACAACTGTCCCTATCTGGAACTTGCCAGCGGCGATTCATCGATTTGCGAACTTGAGCAAACCGTGTTTCAGGAGATTCTCGGGGCCGAAGTTCGTCTGTCGCAGTGTTGTCTCGACGGTCACCGGTGCTGCGAGTTCGAGCTGGTGAGCATCGGAGCGGGGAGTTCAAAGCCATAGTGGCAGGAGCTTCAGCAAGACGAGCCGTGATCGAATCGTTTCATCTCGGTTCGGCGATTTGAGAGTGGCGGTGGCGCAACGAGAGTGAATTGCTCGGGTTGATGAGAACCAGAGCCGGTAAGAGATGCCGTTTGTCAGCGGACGGTGGGGGCTGGCAGAGGATTACATTCTGGCACCGACGGTGCATGAGGAACACGATGGAACTGCGCGTTGAGAATTTGCATGTGGCGGTAGCGGGCACTCCGATTCTGCGGGGCGTCAATCTTACGATTCGCCAAGGTGAGATTCATGCACTGATGGGCCCCAACGGGTCTGGCAAGAGCACGCTGGCCTATACGCTGGCCGGGCATCCCAAATACGAAATCACTGGCGGACACATTTTCGTCGGCGACACGGAAATTAACGAGCTGGATGCCTGCGAACGGTCCCGCCTGGGGATGTTTCTGGCGTTCCAGTATCCGGTCACCATTCCGGGCGTCAAAGTGGCGGACTTTCTCCGGCACGCGGTGACCAGCGTTCGCATTCCTGATCGCAAAGAGGGTGAGAACCTGATGCCAATGCGCGAGTTCCGCCAGGAACTGCGGACCGTCATGCAGCAGTTGGACATGGACGCCGATTTTGCCCGCCGCTACCTGAACGAAGGGTTCTCCGGGGGCGAAAAGAAGCGGATGGAGATTCTCCAACTCGCGATGTTGCGGCCCAAGTTCGCCCTGCTGGACGAGACCGACAGCGGTCTGGACAGTGATGCGGTTCGCGTGGTCAGCGAGGGGTTGGCCAAGTTGTCTGGTCCAGAGATGGGTGTCTTGATCATCACGCACCATGAACGACTGCTGGAATTCAACGTGCCGCAATTCACGCACGTGATGCTGGCAGGTCGGATTGTGGAATCGGGTGATGCTTCGCTGGCGCGTGAACTGCACGCGAATGGTTACGCAGCCGTCCGCGAGCGACATCCGGATGCGGCGGCCGTAGAAAACGAGCAGGCTGCCCTGCAGGGGACGTGATTGGCGCACGACACATTCGGGCAGTCGGCACTGCACCTGCCCAACGATGGCGGCACGAACTGGAGTCCATTGTCTTTCCAACAGTTGTGATCTCACTCGAATCAGCGTTCGCGTGGGTGTTTTGATCAGGAGGTCCTGACGTGGCAACCGAAATCAACGAAGCCAGCGATGTGGGCGTGGGGCCGTATCAGTACGGATTCCACGATCCCACCGATAACTACGTCTTCACGGCCAAGAAGGGGCTGAATGCTGACGTCGTCGCCCAGATCTCCGAGATGAAGGGCGAACCGGGGTGGATGCGCGACTTTCGCCTGAAATCGCTGGACATCTTTAACGCCAAGCCAATGCCCAGTTGGGGCGGCGACATGAGCGATCTCGATTTTCAGAACATCTTTTATTACGTGAAGGCCTCTGCGGGGCAGGAGAAGTCTTGGGAAGAAGTGCCCGAAGACATCCGCCGCACTTATGACCGCCTGGGGATTCCCGAAGCGGAGAAGAAGTACCTCAGCGGCGTCAAGGCCCAGTACGAATCGGAAGTGGTTTACGGCAGT
>JBGSIP010000364.1:0-1748 GCA_041742495.1 Planctomycetaceae bacterium | reverse complement strand
GGCGAATTGGGCATTCTGGCGCTCGGCCGAGTGGACCCGCAGAATCATGGCGAGTCGTTCTGCATGACCGTGCTGGCGTACAAGACGTCCCGCCGGGCCAACGCGGTCTCCAATTTGCACGGGGTGGTCTCACGAAAAATGTGGGCCAGCCTGTGGCCGTGGCGCAGCGAAGATGAAATCCCGATTGGTCACATCACCAACGGGGTGCATGTGCCCTCGTGGCTGGCCCCGCAAATGCGGGTGCTGTATGACCGCGTGCTTCCCGCGAACTGGCTGATGCACACCGGGGAAGCGAATGTCTGGGCCGGGATTGATGAAATCAGTCACGGGGAGTTGTGGGAGACCCACCAGACGCTCAAGACGCGACTCATCGCGTATGCCCGCTATCGCCTGGCGTGGCAGGCGCGACGGGCCGGCCTGTCACGAACGGATGTTGACGCGGCGGAAAATTCGCTCGACCCCCGCGCACTCACCGTGGGCTTCGCGCGTCGGTTTGCGCCCTACAAGCGGGCTGACCTCATCATGCAGGACATCGAGCGGCTAGCGCGGCTGGTCAACAGCACCGATCGCCCGCTGCAACTGGTATTCTGCGGCAAGGCGCATCCCGCCGATGATCACGGCAAAGCGATCCTGCAACGCATCATCAAGACCTGCCTCGACAGTCAGTTCGCAGGCAAGATGGTGTTTCTGGAAGACTACGACATCAGCACGACCCGTCGGCTGGTGCAGGGGGTGGATGTCTGGTTGAACAATCCCCGCCGTCCGCTGGAAGCCTCGGGGACTTCGGGGCAAAAAGTCGTGCTCAACGGGGGGCTCAACCTCTCGGTGCTCGACGGCTGGTGGGCCGAAGCCTACGACGGGCATAACGGCTTTGCGATTGGCAACGGCGAGATTCACGTCGATCAGAACATTCAGGATCAGCGCGACTGCGAATCACTGATGCAGACACTGGAGCACGAGGTCATTCCGCTGTTCTACCAGCGCGATGCCGACGATGTGCCGATTGCATGGGTCAAACGCATGAAACGTTCCATCCGCACGCTGGGCTGGCGGTTCAATGCAGACCGTATGGTGATGGACTACGTCACGCAGGCGTATGTGCCGGCCGCCGGCAGCGTCTCGTCGGATATGCGTGTGATGCCCTGACCGGCGGGTACGGACGGACCAGCCCGCTGCCGCACTGACATTCTGCTCCCGCGCCCTATACGCGTGGCTCACTTTTTGTGGAAAGCCTGTGACTCGTCATGACCGACGATCAAGTACCCTCGAAACCGTTTCCCAAAGAGCTGGGGCGTCGCCAGCGGCGCGTGCTGGCCGTGTTGCTCGAAAAGGCGTACACGACACCCGAGTACTACCCGCTGACGCTCAAGGCGGTGGCCACTGGCTGCAATCAGAAAAGCAATCGGCACCCCGTCGTCGAATACTCTGAGGACGACATCGAGAAGACGTTGGAAGAACTGCGCGATCTGGAACTCATTGCCGTTGTCCACACGGCAGGGGGGCGGTCCGAACGCTATCGGCATCTGGTCCGCCGCTCGCTGCACGTCAGTGAACCGCAACTGGCGATTCTGACCGAACTGATGCTCCGCGGTCGTCAACAGCCCGGCGAACTGCGCACCCGCGCCGGCCGCATGGTGGCGATTGAATCGCAGGACGTGCTGCGGGAAGAACTGGAGGGGCTGCTGGCCGCGGGGCTCATTCAGGCCAATGGTCCACTTTCCCGCCGGGGAGTCGAGGTCGACCACAAC
>JBGSIP010000363.1:0-2206 GCA_041742495.1 Planctomycetaceae bacterium | reverse complement strand
GGCGGCCGCGACGCCACCGGAATTCAATAAAGGCGACATCGCCTGGATGCTCACCTCGAGCGCTCTGGTCCTGATGATGACGGCTCCGGGACTGGCCCTGTTTTATGGCGGGCTGGTGCGTAAGAAGAACATCCTCAGCGTCATGATGCAGTGCCTGTCGTTGATGGCTGTGATGTCGGTGGTGTGGGTGGTGTACGGCTATAGCCTCGCATTCGGCAGCGACATTCTGGGCGGCTTTGTCGGGGGGGCAGACTACCTGTTCCTCAAGGGAGTTTTGCCAGTGCTCGGTGCGGACGATAAGCCTGCTTTTGCCGGGACCCTGTCGATTCCCGACATCATGGTGGCTGTGTTCCAGATGATGTTCTTCATCATCACGCCAGCCCTGATTTGCGGGGCGTTTGCCGAACGCATGAAGTTCAGTGCCATGCTGGTGTATTCGATTCTGTGGGGCACGGTGGTGTATTGCCCGATTGCGCACTGGGTGTGGAGCGCCAGCGGCTGGCTGTCGGAATTCAACACAGCGGGAGCCGCATATCCGGCCATCGACTTTGCGGGCGGCACCGTGGTGCATATCAGCTCGGGGATTTCGGCGCTGGTCTGCTGCCTGGTGCTGGGCCGCCGGCTGGGCTACGGACAGGAGCCCATGCCCCCGCACAATTTGTCGTACACCTTCATCGGGACGGCTCTGTTGTGGGTGGGTTGGTTCGGGTTCAATGCCGGCAGCGCCGCCGAAGCCAATCCCCGTGCCATCCATGCGATGTTGACGACGCACCTGGCGGCCTGCACGGGCCTGATTGCCTGGTCGCTGGCGGAATGGATGCACCGCGGCCGTCCGTCGCTGCTGGGTGCCTGTTCGGGAGCCGTTGCGGGGCTGGTGTGCATCACTCCCGGCAGCGGTTCCAGCCCGATGTACGGCGCGTTGCTGATTGGTCTGGCGGGCGGTTTTGCCAGCTATCTGGCCTGCACAAGCCTCAAGTCGCGGTTCAAGTATGACGACACGCTGGACGTGTTCGGAGTCCACGGTGTCTCGGGAATTACCGGGGCCCTGCTAACGGGGATCTTTGCGTCTCAGGCGGTGACCGGTAGCGACACGTCGATTGGCCTGATCGAAGCCAGCAGCACGGGCGTGCTGGCCGAGGGTGTGAGCCAAATGAACGCGCAGGTGGTGAGCGTGCTGGCTTCCGGAGGACTGGCCCTCATTGGATCGGTAATCCTGCTGAAGCTGATCGACCTGACCATTGGCCTGCGGGTCTCCCAGGAAAGCGAAGTTCAGGGGCTCGACGTGACACAACACGGCGAAGAAGGCTACATTTTTCTGTAGTCGCTGGTGATGATTCCCTGTGAGTGACTCGCTGCTGGCCATGCTGAACGGGGCCGGCAGCGAATTTGCCCGGCTCCCGGTTTGAGTGCCGGGATGCGGTGAGGGCACTTGGTCATTGCGACTGCGGGGTCATAGCGACTGCGGGCGACCGGCAGGAAGCCGGTGGTCGCGAAATGTGCCGGTGAAATGTCCGTTGTGCGGAGCGCATCCCGCCGGCGGAAGCAGTCCTGCTCTGCTCAGGGGGAGGCGGTGAGCCCGTGACGGCGCCGATCTGCGAGTGCCGCTGTGGCACGAAGCGTCGAAACGTCGGGCTTGCGTGTGGATTGAGATTCGCGCTTAAGCGTGTTCACCAGCGTCTGGGCGAGCCGGCCAGACGCTGCCATTACAGCCAGGAGCTTGGTTGATGAAGCAGATTGTCGCGATTATTCGCCACTTCAAGCTCGAGGAAGTCAAAGATGCCCTCACGCAGATTGGCGTGCAGGGCATGACGGTCTCGGAAGTTCGTGGTTTTGGTCGGCAAAAGGGCCACAAGGAACAGTATCGCGGAGCCGAATACACCGTCGATTTCCTCCCCAAGGTGAAAATTGAAGTCGTCGTCGACGATGCCGACGAAAAGCGGGTGATTGACGCCATCCTCAAAACCGCACGCACCGGCCAGATTGGAGATGGCAAGATTTTCATCACCAATCTGCAGACGGCGATTCGCATCCGCACGGGGGAAACGGACACAGCTTCTCTGTAATTTTCCATCCAGGGACTTCCGCGTTAAGTCAGGACGTTCATCAATGGCGTGGTTGCGCGCTGTTGATGGACGTTTTCCGTTTCGTGACTTGGCCTCTGTTGATTTTGGGGCCCGACGGGCTGATCTGGGCTGCGGCGGTGGGC
>JBGSIP010000362.1:0-18465 GCA_041742495.1 Planctomycetaceae bacterium | reverse complement strand
CGCGACACGCTGGCCGATGTATCGCATCCGCGACAAGGACCGCGAGGTTTTTCGTCAAGTCTGGGGCGACGAGATCCTGTTTCGCAAGTTGGTCTCACGCCCAGGAGCGATGGCAGCCTTCCTGTGGCGGAACGGCCGACTGACCATGTGGTCTCCCGATGGAAACCCGCCCGTAACCGAGCGGATGCTGTGCAATGACCGCACGGCGGGCCCCCGCGAATGGGGCGAGTTTCGGTGTGCCAACCTGACGATTCGCGGCGATCACATCCAGGTCCAGGGCCTGCAGTGCGACGGAGGGATTGGCACGGGGATCAGCGTCTGCGGAGATTTTGTGCAGATTGACAACTGCGCCTTTCACGGCGCGCTCACGGGAGTCTCCACGGAGCACGCCAGCCCGGAAGCCAACTCCCTCACCGTGAAGCGGTGCCTGTATACGCACTATCCCGCCCATGAGTGGTTGCGCGGGTGGCTGTCGTGGTCCGAGATGTACGCACATCACTCCCGGCTCTCGCTCGTCGCCTCGCGAGGCTGCGGAATCAACGTGATTGACTCTGTTTGTGTGCATGGGGGCGATGGCGTCAGTGTCAGCCCAGTGGCAGGCCGCGCGGGGCCCAGCCTCATTGCGGGCAACATTTTTGCCTTGTGTACCGATGACGCGATGGAACTGGACGGCGACGGAGTGGACCTGCTGGTGCAAGGCAACGTGGTGCTAGATACGCAGTCTCAGGTGGCTGCCACACCCGTACGCGTGGGGCCCACAACGATTGAAAACAATGTCTGCCTGAACCGGCGCTATGACCACCCCGCGGTCTCGATCAAGCTGTCATTCCAGGGAACGCTGCGCAACACGCTTATTCGCGGCAATGTCTTTTCGTCGACATTCCCGGAGTGGCATGGAGGGACCGAAGACATTGCCTGCCGAGTCGAGTCGAATGTGTTTGCCAGCGCGCAGGAATTCCCGGGTGGGTGGCCCGCAGGAGTCACACTGGTGAACAATCACTGGCCAGAAGGCACGCGGCAGGAGTCGCCGAGCGCAATCGCCACCGCAGCAGACACATCGCAGACGGAGGCTACCGCGGAGTTGCAGAGGACGTGGCGGCGGATTCAGGCGTTGCAGCTTCCGTGTACGCAATCGGCGGCCGCGACACTGGCTCGAATCAACGCGCAACGGCCGGGGCCCAGTTGGTGGCGGTGGTCCCATCCGGCGACTCGCGAGCTCGATGAACTTCTGCGGCGCCTCAGTGTGGGGGCGCCATGAATCTTCCGGTCATGCTCTGGTTGAGGTGGCTGGTACTCGCCAGCACGGCCAGTCTGGGACTGGCGAGTCTGAGCAACGCGGTGACCCCGCAGATCGACTACTACCGGGTTGCCGGCCAAGGCTTCACACCCACTGCGGCACTATTATTTGGCCTGGCTGTGGGGGCGACGCTGGGAGCCCGCGACGCCGGCGCTCCCGCAACGTACCGGGAATTCTGGCGAACAGCGGGCCGATTGATCGCTGGCATCCTGACGGTGGCCGCAGCCGCAGCCTTGGCGGGTGTCGCCACCGGCAAGTTCTGTCGCGCATGGTGGGCGACCGGCCAAACCCTGCCGCGGACCTGGTTCTGCCTCGGCTGGGAATGGGGGCTGGTCATCGGGACACTGGCGGCCGTGACGTTCGTACTGCGGGCCTCCGGGAGTCCACACAAGAACACTCGCTGAAGTATTCGAAGGGGGATGCCGGTCGGGCGGCGCGGTCGTTCTGTTGAGGATTGTGTCGGGCCAATTCCCAGCCACCGTCGGACTGATCGCCGGACGCAACGGCGTGGACTGATTCCGTCAGCCGGCAAATTCCGCAAGATTCGTGAAGACTCCGCCACGGACGACCCCCGAGACGTGCAACTGATTGCGAACGCTCGCGCACGAGTCGTATACTCGTTTTTATTGGCAAGTTGCCGTGCGGGCCGCCGCGATCCGGGTATCGCGGGCCGGCAAGAACTGATTTCGACGCGGAGTGTGGGCACAGTCACTGTGCACCCACGGGGACGGAGTCTTGGCCATTTTTTGAGGCCAAGGCTAACTTTTCGCCGACCACGGCCTCCGACGCTGGGTACGGCTGCCGACGCGATCCCGACGTTTGTCTTGATTTTCCTGCAATACGGCTCCGCTTTCAGCGATCAACCAGCCGAACGGCGAATCTTGAACGCCGATGACCCAAAAAAACAGCCGGCGTGACCCGCCGTAGTGGCTGGGCAGCATGGCTCTGGGTTCCACTCCCACTTTCCCGCAGAGCGTCTTCTTGATGTCCCCGGTGGACAGCCATAGACTTCATTTCCCCTTGGCGCGAAGCGACTTGAACGCTCCTCGATGACAGCAACCTTGCCCGCCGAAAACGAGCGCGTGACGGTGATTCAGCCGTCCAATCGCTGGTCGCTGCCGAACGTCCGCGAGGTGTGGCACTTCCGCGATCTGATGCTGATGCTGATCTGGCGGGACATCTCGGCCCGCTATCGCCAAAGCATCATCGGGTATGGATGGGCCATTGTCCGGCCAGTGCTGCAGGTGGCCATTTTCACGCTGGTCTTCAGTCTGCTGGTTCGCGTGGAAACTGAGGTGCCTTATCCGTTGTTTGCTTTTGCCGGCATGATTCCCTGGATGTTCTTCGCCACCACGCTGACAGCCATTACGGGCAGCGTGGTGGGCGGCGGAAGCCTGCTGGCGAAAGTCTATTTTCCACGCGTCATCCTGCCTCTCTCCTCGATTGGCATTGCCGTCGTCGACCTGCTGCTGCAGTTGGCAGTCATGGCCGTCGTGATGCTGATGTACCGCTATCCGCCAACATGGACGCTGCTGCTGCTGCCACTGTTTGTGCTGCATGCCATTCTGACGGCCTTTGCCTTCGGCATCTGGCTGACGGCCTGGAATGTGCGCTACCGCGATGTGGGTCAAATGGTCCCCTTCCTGATCCAGATCTGGATGTATCTGTGTCCGATCATGTACCCGTTGACCCTGGTCCCCGCAGAATATCAGGCCCTGTACTCGGTGAACCCGCTGGTCGGCGTGATTGAAGGCTTCCGTTGGGCGCTGATCGGCGGGACGCCGCCAGACGTGCAACCCATGCTGATCTCCGCAGCCGTACTCGCCTGTGTGTTGTTCACGGGCCTGGTTTACTTCCGGCGCGTCGAAACCACCTTTGCCGACTCGATCTAAGGACACGCAAGCAGTTATGTCAGACGTGGCGGTGCGGATCGAGAACGTCAGCAAGCGTTATCGCCTGGGACAAACCCATTCGCGTTCGATCCGGGACCTAGTCGATGGTGTGACGCAGCGGCTGACGGGTCGCGCTCCACGGCCTGCGAGCGAACCGGCTGACTTCTGGGCGCTGCGCGATGTCTCGCTGGAAATCCGCCAGGGGGACGTGGTGGGCATCATCGGCCGCAACGGGGCCGGCAAGAGCACGCTGCTGAAGATCCTCTCCCGCATCACGCAACCGACCAGCGGCCAGATCACCATGCGTGGCCGCGTGGCGAGTTTGCTGGAGGTGGGGACGGGCTTTCATCCGGAACTGACGGGGCGGGAGAATGTGTTTCTCAACGGGACGATCCTCGGGATGCGGCGCGCGGAAGTCCGGCGGCAGTTTGATGCGATTGTGGACTTTGCGGGTGTCGAGAAATTCATAGACACGCCGGTCAAACGATACTCCAGCGGGATGAACGTGCGACTGGGCTTCGCCGTCGCTGCGCACCTGCAGCCCGAGATTCTGATTGTGGACGAAGTGCTGGCAGTCGGTGACGCCGCGTTTCAGAAGCAGTGTCTTGGCAAGATGAATGATGTCTCTCGTAGCGGGCGTACCATTCTGTTTGTGAGCCATCAGATGAGTGCGGTCGCTGATCTGTGCCGCCGCGGCATTGTGCTCGACAAAGGGCAGATTGACTTCGACGGTCCCGTTGACCCCGCTGTCGACCGCTACTTTGAGCTGACGGGCGGGGGAGGACGAGACGCGAATTCCTTTGTGAACCCCAACTCTGATGCGCCGACATGCCTGCAGTCCATTCGGGTGCAACAGGGGGAAGACGGGACCATTGGCGTGTTGCGCGACGACCGCGAGTTCCAGATTCTGTTCACGCTCCGTCATACGGGGTCGACCAAACCGATCCGGCTGAGTATTGCCATCTGTGATCACCATCAGCGGAAGGTCTTCTCGGCGCGGACGATGGTCGAGCCGTCCGACACTCTGCAGTGCCTGCAACTCACCGTGGACGGACAGTTCCTGCTGCCCGGTGGATACTCCGTGATCGCAGGTTTGCTGGATGCCTACTACGCACAGATTGACGTCCACCGGTTCGTCTGTCCATTTTTGCTGGAGGGGGTGGACAACCTGCTGGATCGTCCACCGGGAGTGGATGATGGAGTGGTGTACGGCCGATGTGCATGGAAAGCAGTGGACGTTCCGATGACAGTCGCGCAACCACCGAGCGGAGCGATCTCGTCCAGACCGGGGCTCGTCCATGAACGATAAGACTCTGATCTTCCTGCACCTTCCCAAGACGGCCGGGAACACACTGCTGGAGTTCATGCTGCCAAACTACGACGGCCAGCCAATCTTTGATGTGTATGCCCGACCAAAACCCAATGAACAGGCTCACGTCCGACACTACGCCGAACGGCTAGAAGAGCTGGCGGAGACCCCTGAATCCTTCCGACGTTCCCTGACGCTGGTCTATGGCCACTTGCCGTACGGCGTTCACTCACTGCTGCCGCAGCCAAGTCATTACCTGACCTATGTGCGGGAGCCTGTGGCCCGGGTCGCTTCGTTGTACCAGTTCATTCACGAGAATCCGCGACACTACCTCTACGAGCCGATCGTCACGAAGAAACTTTCCTTATCTGATTTCGCCACGTCGGATCTCGCGGCTGAAATCAGCAATTGCATGACCAGAATGCTCTGCGGAGACCCAGACAGCGATGCGATTCGCGGCCATGCGCCGTGCCCCGCGGATGCCCTGGACCGGGCGTGGGCTCATGTGCAGGCTTCGTTCGCCGTCGCCGCACCGGTCGAACAATTTGATCGCTCGTTGTACCTGTTACATCACGTTCTGGGCTGGCCGCTGCGTTCGATTCCGATTCGGAACGTGACCCGCTCACGCCAGACATCCTCGGCACTCGCAGACGATGAGCGGACGGTCATTGCGCAGGCGAATGCCTTGGACGTGGAGCTGTATCGAAGGATTTGCCAGCGTTTCGATCAGCAGTGCGGCGATGCCAACATTCCCGTCGCGCCTCCCTCCCTGGTGTGCTCCATACAAAGCCCATCACAGCGACAGCACGCCACGTTTGTCTCCCGCGCGACATCCTATCTCCGCCGAGCCATTCGAAAAACGTTTGGCTGAACGACTCGCTGACGTTGAGCGACTCGACACCACTTGACGACCTGACAGGCATTCATGTTCGGCATCCGACAGTCCATTCGAAATGCATTGCTCTCCTATGGCTGGGACCTGCGGCGCACGAAGAGCGTTGCCGACGAGCGGCAGCGCGAGCGTGAACTGCGCGAGCTTGAGAAGTGGAAGTTCCTGTCCGCCACTCGGGCGGCCACAGTACTCGACATCGGCGCGAATGAGGGGCAGTTTGCTGCTACTGCGCGTCACTTTCTGCCCCACGCGCGCATCATTTCTTTCGAGCCATTGCAGTCATGCTTCGCCACCCTCGAAGCGCTGAAGTCCACCCTCTCACCGATGGAGGCGTTGCCATTCGCACTGGGCGACACAAACGGAACCGTCGACATCCAACGCAACGATTTCACGCCCAGTTCGTCGTTACTTCCCATGCTCGACCGACACGTGCAGCAATGGCCCCAGACGAAACACTCCGCTCCGGAACAGGTCCAGGTTCGTCGACTGGATGACTTGTGGGAGGGACTGGCGTGTGCCGCCCCAGTGATCGCCAAGATCGACGTGCAGGGTTATTCTCTGCCCGTGCTGCGTGGTGCGGTCCGATCGCTGGCCCATATTCAGCAAGTGATCGTGGAGATCAGCGTGGAACCGCTCTACGCGGGCGAGGCCGGCTTCGATGAGATTCATCAGTTGATGAATACACAGGGATTCGCCTATCGCGGCAATATCGACCAGTGCGTCAGTCGCGATACCGCAGAGATTCTTCAATGCGACTGTCTGTTTGTCCGCCGCTGATCGATGCCGGCGGATCCTTTTCAATCTCTCTTGTCTTGATGTGCGGCTCACTCCCATGAAGCTTCCGGCCACAGTTCTCGTCACTGGTTCCAGCGGGCTCATTGGCTCGGAGGCGGTACGCTACTTTGATGCCTTGGGCTGCCGGGTCCACGGTGTGGATAACAATATGCGGGCCGACTTCTTTGGGCCTGCCGGCGACACCACGTGGAACCTGAAACTGCTCCAGCAGTCGTGTGGGCAGTTTGTGCATCACGCCGTCGACATCCGTGATCGCGCGGCGGTCGGGCACATTGTGTCCGAGATTCGCCCCGAATTGATTGTCCACGCCGCAGCGCAACCGTCACACGACCTGGCGGCGGACCGGCCGTTCGACGACTTTGATGTCAATGCCGGCGGCACGCTCAACCTGCTGGAAGCGACGCGTCAGCACGCAACCGATGCAGTGTTCATCCATATGAGCACTAACAAAGTGTACGGTGATCGGCCCAATCTGCTGCCCCTGGCCGAACTGGAAACGCGCTGGGAGTATGCCGACCCGCAGGACTACAACGGCGTGTCCGAAGAGATGAGCATTGACCAATCGATGCACAGTCTGTTTGGGGCCAGCAAGGTCGCGGCAGATGTCATCGCGCAAGAGTACGGGCGGTATTTCGGCCTTAACACGTGCATCTTTCGCGGCGGATGCCTGACCGGATCGAGTCACTCTGGTGCGGAGAAGCACGGGTTCCTCAACTATCTGTTCAGGACGGCCGCGGAGGGCCGGAAGTACACCATTTTTGGTTACAAGGGGAAGCAGGTTCGCGACCAGATTCACAGTCAGGACGTGATCCGTGCGGCACATGCCTTTTACCAGCAGCCACGCCCGGGAGCCGTTTATAACCTGGGTGGCGGGCGATCGAACTCCGCGAGCGTACTGGAGTGCATCGCCATGGTGGAGCAGATCTCCGGACGGAAGATGATTTACGAGTACTCGCCCGAGGCCCGCAAAGGTGACCACATCTGCTACATCAGCGACTTGTCGCGACTGAAGGCGGACTACCCGGCGTGGGACCTGACGTGGAGCCTGCAGCGAATTGGCGAGTCCATTTGGCAGGGCCTGGTGTCGAAGTGACAGCCGTCGATCGAGTCCACGAAGTGGACGGTGCCGAAGCGGCGAGCGACCGCGCGCCGGTGGCTGGCGTGCCGAATGTCCTGTTGGTCACCGCGAGTCCGCCGGGCAATGCCGGCGTGGGGCAGATCATTGTCACGGAGATCGTGAGACATCTGCCGGCCGGGAGCGTTTCGCTGTTTGCCCTGCTCCGGGCCGGTGAAACCTGGAGTCCGTCGGCGGAGTTTTGTCATCTACCCGTGGCACGAGCGGTCAGAAAATATGAACATGGCTTTCATCGCGGCCCAAGGGGACTGCGGGAGGCCGGATCTTGGCTGGCTTTTCAAGGCTTGTACCTGCCCCATGTGCGACGTCTTAAGCAAGAAGTCGTTGACATGGCACGACGGCAGAAGGTGGACTCACTGTGCATCATTCTCGAATCTGCAACGCTGATCGATCTCGCTCGTGAGCTCGTGGCAGACGGGGAGTTCCCGGTGTATCCGCTGGTGTGGGACACGCCGGAACACCTGCATAATTATCAACACCAGTGTCCATTCAATCTGTCCTCCCTCGAAGCCGCGTTTGGCCACGTGATGCGTGCTGTCCCGCGTGCGGCTGTCGTCAGCAGTGAAATGGCCGCGACGTATCGCCGGCAATTTGACACCGAGTGTGTCATCGTCCGACACAGTGTCGAGTCGGCACAGACGAATCACACGGCGATGTGCCAAGAGGCTGAGCATCGTGAAGGGCCATTGACGATCGGCTTCGCGGGCAGCGCCACTGCTCCGATCGAACTGGAACTGCTGTTTGCGACTCTCGACGACCTCGATTGGTCCTTGAATGGTCGCGATATTGAGGTCCACCTGTTCGGCCCGCGCTTTGTCCTGCAGTCGTCCCGACCCCGCAGGATCGTTTATCGAGGTAATCACTCCGTCAGTAGTACGGTGTCGTTGTTAGCACGCGACTGTGACATTCTGTTTATGCCGCAGATCTTTGCTCCCGAACATCGCACTCTTGCGACTATGAGTTTTCAGACGAAGTTCTCGACGTATCTGGCTGCGCGTAAGCCGGTTCTCTTGCTCGCACCCGAGGGTTCGACTGTCGGAATTTTCCTGCAGGCGCATCCGGTCGGTGTCTGGTGCCAGCAACTGGACCGGACGGACATGCGGAACGCACTCGTGGCGATCTGTGGAGATGAATTCGCACCAGCGTCCATCGCCGGTGTCCTCGACCGAGTGCTGACGGACGAGTTTTCAACGGCGACCTTCCGCCGGAGGCTAGGCGAATTCCTGGCACTGGTCCCATCAAAAAAGTCCACGAAAGTCGCGGGTCGTCACTCATGATGACCGAGCCGAGTCTTGGTGCAGCCCAGTCGCCCTTGCTGCGAATCGCTTTGGTCAATGCGTCCGATGATGGAGGTGGAGCCGAGAAGTGCGTCCTGAGTCTGCATCGGTCATTTCGACGACTGGGGCACGATTGCCGCCTGTTTGTCGGCACGCGGAGGACCGACGAGCCTGGCGTGATCGAAATTCCTCGGTTTCGGTCGTTTCCCGGATTGCTCAGGGCTTCACACTGGGCCGAAAGAACGTTTGGCTGGCAGTATCTGTATCACCCGTGGTTTCGACAATTGGACCGGCTGATCGGAAGCGTTGACGTCCTCAACATCCACACCCTGTGGGGAGGACAATATGGCTATGCGGACGTGGAGTCGCTGCCCCGCTTGACGCGTCGATATCCCACCGTCATGACGCTGCACGAATGGTGGATGCTGACCGGTCACTGCGCGTGTCCGGCGGCAGGCTGCGAGCGCTGGAAGATCGGATGCGGACAATGCCCGGATCTTTCGATCGCACCAGCGATCTCCGTGGATGGAACACGAACCAACTGGACTCGGAAACGGCGAGCGATCGCGAAATCGTCGTTGACCGTGGTGCCGGTTTCGAAAGCACTCGAGCGTGACGTCAGTCAGTCGCCGATCTTTGTCGGTGTGCCCACGACGGTGATTCCAAACAGCATCGACGCCGAGGCGTTTCGCCCGGGCGACGCTTGCGCGGCGCGTCAGATCTTGAATCTGCCGTCAGATCGGCACATCGTGCTCGTCGTGGGGCAGTCGGTGGAAGGAATTCCCAGCCCCGCGGCAATCGAGTGTGCGCTCGATGCCTTGCGTCAATCAGAGTGTGATCCGTTCGTCGTCGCCGTGGGTCGCAAATCGCAGCAATTCATCGCTGCCTGGGGCCGAGCCGGGATGGCCTTGCCGTATCAGTCCAGTCGAGCCGAGCTGGCTCGCATCTATCAGGCCGCAGACGCGGTGCTGGTGGCTTCGCTGTTTGAATCCTTTGGTCGCGTTCCCGCAGAAGCTCAAATGTGCGGCCGCTGTGTCGTGGGCTTTGCTACTGGCGGCATTCCCGAAATCGTCGAACACCAGGCAACCGGTTGGCTGGTTCCGACAGGTGACGTAGCTGCACTTGCCGCCGGAATCCGGTTCGCCCTGGCAAGTTCGGACTGGCGCGAGAGTGCAGGAAGCCTCGGTGCTCAGCGGGCGCACGCGCGTTATGCGGAGCCAACCATTGCCGACTCGTATGTGCGACTGTTTCAACTGATCTCGCGGAACCGCGGGCGAATCACGGGCGGACAAACGCCAGTACCACATGCTATTTAACAGCTTCGACTTCGTCATCTTCTTTGTCATTGTCTGGATCGGACAGGCCGTACTGCCGTTCCGACCCCGCAACACTTGGCTGCTGGCCGCCAGTTGCTTCTTCTATGGCTACTGGGACTGGCGGTTTCTCGGCCTGATGTGGGTGACCATCACCGTGGACTACCTGGTCAGCCACGCCATCGCCCGCTCGGAAGCCGAGGTGGTGCGCCGCAGGTGGCTGGCCGTCAGTGTCGCGACCAACTTGGGCATCCTGTGCTGGTTCAAATACGCAGGCTTCTTTGCCGACAGTTTCGAGCAGGCCGCGCGCACCGCCGGTCTGGATCTGCCACATTGGGTGCACGATGTCGTGCTGCCGCTGGGGATCAGCTTCTACACTTTTCAGTCGATGAGTTACGTCTTTGACGTCTACAAGCGCCGGATGCAGCCACTGGCGCGGCTAGACGACTATGGCCTGTATGTCACGCTGTTTCCCCAACTGGTTGCGGGGCCCATCGAACGGGGCTCGCACCTGGCGGCACAGGTGATGCGCAAGACCGTCCCTGTCGGCGAGGACGTCTACCAGGGGGGCTGGCTGATTCTGAAGGGGTTGTTCAAGAAGGTCGTCATTGCGGACAACCTGGCTCCTGTTGTCGACGGTCTGTTCAGCCTGTCTCAGCCAACCGGGGGCGAGGTGTTGATCGGTGTGTATGCGTTTGCGTTCCAGATCTACGGCGATTTTTCCGGCTACACCGATATGGCCCGCGGGATCGCGAAGTGGATGGGTTACGACCTGATGTTGAATTTCCGGCTGCCTTACTTCGCAACCAGTCCCAGTGACTTCTGGCAGCGGTGGCATATCAGCCTGTCGAGTTGGCTGCGGGACTACCTGTATATCCCGCTGGGGGGGAATCGCCGGGGCGAATTCCGTACCAACGTGAACCTGATGTTGACGATGCTGTTGGGTGGGCTGTGGCACGGCGCTGCCTGGAACTTCGTCTTGTGGGGCGCCTTTCACGGGTTGTTGCTGATGGCGTTTCGACCATTTGAGAAGACCATGCTTGGGGTCTGTCGAGTCAAAGGGACACTGGCCTGGGCGCTGGCCGTCGGGGTCATGTTTCACCTCGTCTGTTACAGCTGGCTGTTGTTCCGCGCCGAGTCTCTCGAACAGATCGCCCACATGACGAGGGCCCTCCTGAGTGACTGGTCCATGACCGAGACGGCTTGGCGCGGGGCTTGGGCACTCCTGATCCTGGCGGGCCCACTGATGACGATGCAGCTCGCGCAGGAACTGACCGGCAACCTGAATCTCGTGCGGCATTTGTCCGTGCCCAGCCGTTCCATCATTTACGCAGCCGTGATGCTGGCCATTCTGGCCTTGGGCAATTTTGGAGGTCAGGACTTTGTCTACTTCCAGTTCTAACGGTTTGCCCGCAGAACTCAGTGCCGATCTGGTTGCCGGCCAGATCCAGTCACTGGAGCGTCACTGGCTGGGGCGACTGGCACTGCTCTCGCCGCTGCTCGCCCTGTTACTGGCACCAGTGCTGAGTCATTCTTTGAAATTCCTGCTGTTGCTGCAGCCGCTCCCGGCGTGGCAGTGGTCGATTGTCACTTCGCCGTTGACCCTGCTGTGTGGCGCAGGCATTCTCGGATGCCTGTGCGGGCATTGGGCCCTCGTATGCATCTCCAGACGCCTATCAGCGCCAGCATTCCCGGCTGCGATTGCCGGATCGATCGCAATTCTCGTCGCCGCACAAGCGGTCGTACTCATACCCAAAGTGGACTGGTTTCTGCGGGAGTGGGCGTACGTCCGCGGATCGCGATTCGAACTGCAACGGGGCATCATCAACTGGCAACAGTCTGGCCGGACAGCCGTGGCGACAAGCAGCGCACGAGTGGGCATTCTGGCCACAGGATCGAGCCAGGTTCAGCACGGCGTGATACCTGCGGTGCTGGAGCAGGAGTTGCCAACCGCGGATCTTGAACTCCGGGCGTTGCCCCGTCTCATCCCTTGCCAGTATCTGCTGGTCGAACGCGCGGGCATGTTTCCGCCCGCGGACTTCGTCGTGCTGTATCTGTCTGAATTTGACTTCTACTGCTATGAGACCATTCCCACCGATCGTATCCGCTGGGCCAGCACGCTCCCGTTTGTCACTGACACGCTCTCTGTCCTGTCCCCCCAAATGATTGTCGCCAACCGGACTGAGATTGCCGACTCAGCATTCGCGGCCATCTGCCCCCTTTGGGAGCGACGTGACAGATTTCGGCGGGCCATCTGGAACTACTGGTGGCGGACAGATCCCTACGAAGAGGCTCCGCCACCCGCCCAGGATCTGGCAGCCTATGCCGATGCCGTTCCGCAGACCCAGCCGCCCGCGTTGACCGAGTACAACTTCAGTACGTTTGATCGCTATTGCCAACTGGTGGCGCAGAAGGGGACGACGATCGTTGTGCTGGAGGGTGAATGCCGCCCTGATCGCATGGCGTTGATGTTTCCCGGTTCGCGAGAGGTCACCCGTCAGCGCATCGGCGCGATACTGGCTTCTTTGCCAGGGCGGCATTTCTACTTCTCAACTGCTGACGGACCAGTTTTCTCAGCCGCAGACTTCAAAGATCCCACTCACTTGTCTGACGCTGCCGCACACCGTCTCTCACACTGGCTGGCTGCAGAGTTGAAAGCGATTCTCGATAGCCCCCGAGATCACAGCCATTGACAAACACTGCGGTCATGGCCGCGCCGTCTCATAGCTCCGCTTCGCCTGTCAGCGATTCGTCACTCATTTTCGGAAGGTTCGTTTACCGTGTCGGCTTCCACAGCAATTGTGCTAACAACCATTTTTGAGCCCGCGTTCCTACCCGGGTATCTGGACACGTTGCGTCGCGCCGGCCGCGAGGCCACCACGACGATCTACGTGATCTGCGACAGGAAGACGCCAGCCACCATGTATGCGGCCTGCCAGCAGGCCTGCCGCGATGGCTTCAAGGTGGTCTGCCCGACACTCGAGGAACAGGAAGCTCACCTCGCCCGGTGGGAGCTCCCCGCGGGGTTCATCCCGTGGAATACCGACAATCGCCGCAATATCGGCTTCCTGCTCGCGCTGGAGGCTGGCTGCGACACACTGATCTCGATTGACGACGACAACTTTATCATCGATCCCGCCGAGGATTTTGTCGGTCGGCACAACGTCGTTGGCCAACCGGCGATCGGCCCTGTCACATCCAGCAGCGACCACTGGTTTAACATTTGCGATCTGATTCAGTTCGACAAGACGGCTGACGTCTTCGCGCGGGGTTTCCCCTATTACGCGCAGCGCGCCACTCGCACACTGGCAACTCAAACGGCGCAGCCGGGTGCCATCGTCGCGATGAATGCCGGGCTGTGGCTGGCGGACCCGGATGTGGATGCCATCTATCGGCTGGGCGTTCGGCCGCAGGGACAGTCGGCGACGGCCGAGGCGGTGCTGTTAGCCCCTTCCACCTGGAGCCCGGTGAACACCCAGAACACCGCCCTCAGCCGTGAAGCGGCCCTCACGTACTACTACGTCCGCATGGGGTTTCCACTGAAGGGCCTGTCGATCGACCGCTTTGGCGACATCATCAGCGGGTATCTGACTCAGAAGTGCATCAAGCACGTGGGCCAACTGGTCCGCCTGGGCGATCCGGTGGTACTCCACAAGCGCACGGTACACAACATCTTCAAGGACCTGTATCACGAACTCGCGGGCATCGTGGTCATGGAAGAATTGCTGCCGTGGCTGCAGCAGGTCAAACTGTCCGGCGCCACGCCGCTCGACGCGTATGAATCGCTGGCGCAGGAGATGGAGCGGGCTGCCGGCAATTTCAAGGGCTTCATTTGGGATGACGGTGGCCGCGACTTCCTGCTCGACACCGCCCAGTGTATGGGGACGTGGATCGCGTGCATCCGAAGGATTGCGTTGTGAACGAATCACTGACAACCGACAACCCGCTGGACCCGTTTCCAGTGCGTCGTCCACCGATCGAGCCCGTCCCACTTGGACCGCTGCCAGCCAATCCCCTGGTGTCGATCATTGTGCCCAGTTTTCGGCAGGGAAAGTTCATTCGCGCCACGATCGATTCGATTTTGTCGCAAGACTACCGTCCCATTCAGATTCATGTGATCGATGGTGGATCGCAGGACGAGACCGTCGATGTGCTGAAATCGTATGGAGACATCCCTGAGCTAAAATGGATTTCCGAGCGTGATCAAGGCGTCGTGCATGCCGTCAACAAGGGCTTCGCACGCGCGCAGGGGGACATTGTCGCCATTCAAAGCAGCGACGACTGCTACCTGCCCGGGGCAATTCGGACGATGGTCGGCGTGCTCCAGTCGCAGCCAGATGTCGGTCTGGCCTATGGTGATACCGTGAAGATCGACTCGCACGGACGTGAGCTGTCGCGGCATGTCATTGGGTCATTCACGCTGGAAAAACTGCTCCTGCTGCAGACTTGGGTGCCGCAACCATCGGCCTTCTTCCGGCGCGAAGTCCTCCTGGTCTGCGGAGGATGGAACCCTGCCATACCCTACGCACCTGACTCCGATCTATGGATTCGCATGGCCTTCCGCACCAAAGTGGTGAAGGTCGACTCGTTTCTTTCGCAATACCGCGTGCACGAGGAACAGCGGGATACGCAGGCATCACGAATCTCACGCGACTTCGACAAGATGATTGACGAAAACCCTGATATCATCGCCAGTTCGCCTGACTTGCAGCGCATGGCGCAAGCGGGGAAGCACCTGCAGAGAGTTCGCTACAATCCCACTGGCTCTGACTGGGGAGCCGCCTTGAGCCTGTGGCGTGCTCGCCGCTGTTATCCATCGGCGGCTTCGCTTCAAAACGTGTTGTGGCATTTGACACTGCCGGCACGGCGGGTTGGCTCGCGCATTAAGCAGAGTCTGCGGTTTTGACGCCACCCGTTCGTGGAACTATGCACACACGAAAGAATAACGGGTGCCGCTGGCTCTGCCAGTGTTGTTCGCCTCTCGCAAAGTGCGGCACTGGCGAAGCCTGTGGCACTCCCAATAGCTCCACGCTGTGGTTGTTCAACGGGCTGCAAAGATGCTGCGTTCACTAAAACGCCACCTGGGATGCTGGCTTCACGAGCGCTGGAAGCTTGAACTTGTGGTGCGCGCTCCGCGGATCGCAAAGTTGGCAGGCGTCGCGTGGTACGACTTGTGCAATCGCAACGAGCGTCTTCTCGCCGGACGCGGTGTTTCCAGATCCTGCCAATGGGAGCACTCATCGGCACTGACTGCGACCGATTTGTTCCCCGCACGGGCTCCAGCGCTGCTGCACCATGTCCTCCAACGTTGGCCTATTCGATTGTCAGATCGATTGCCGCCGGAAGAATCGACGCCGCAGGTCAGCGTGTTGATGCCTTTCCGCGGACTCTCCCGAATCCAGCAGTTCAAGGCATCTCTGGCATCTCTGTGCGGCCAGCGCGACATCACGTTTGAGATCATCGTCGCAGAGCATAGCCCGGAGTCCGTGCTTCCACCGCACCTGCCACCCGGTACGAACTATCTCTGGATTCCATCAGCCCCGGACGAGGGATTCAACAAGTCCCTCGCGTTGAACCGCGCAGCCGAACGTGCCCGTGGGGAGTTTCTGGTGATTCAGGATGCAGACTTTCTGGTCCCAGAACGATATCTTCGCGCGTGTGTTGACCAAATGCCGCTTTCGGACGGCTTGCGGCCGATGCGACTGTTGTTTTGTACCAGCGAGTCATCCAGAGACTGGCTTGATCGAGTTGTTTGTGGGGTCGTTGGCCAGGATGTCCCTCTCCCCATGATCGAAGCCGTTCGCCAGAACACTCCCAACCCGATGGTCGTGCGGCGGACCGCGTATTGGAGCGTTGGCGGCCACGACGAGAGTTTCGTCTGTTGGGGCGGCGAGGATCTCGAATTTCTGGACCGCATGCGCACGTTGCGGTTCGACGATGCCGGCTTCATACCTCTGATTCATCTCTGGCATCCGCCTGCAGCGAAGAAGGCCAGCGGGCATCGCAATCAGGCACTGCAGGACGTGAAACTCGCGCAGCCGACCGCCGAACGCATTGCACGACTTCGCGAACGGCACCAACATGTCGACGCGGCCGCGGCAACTGTTCGCGCAGAAAAGAGACCGTGACTGTGAAGCTGGTTCATGTGTATTCCCCAGGCCTGCTGGAGCATGTCGGAGCGGGCAACTGGAAGGACCTCATGGGCCGCCGGATTCTGCTGCGCGAGCTGGGGATCTCCGTGACCGAACTCGCCGTTCAGCCAAGTGACTTGCCATCGGTTTCGCTGCCCCCTGATCTGACCCACCTGCTGGTTGAGTATTCCTGGTACCTCGAACTGCTGCGGCGCGTGAAGCTCGATTTCCCCGATGTGCGGACACTTGTGCGGACACACAACGCAGAAGGCCTGCAGCAATGGCACCGCACGCGCCTCTCGTGGCGGGACTGGCGAGCCACAGTGAAGGGCGTTTATGGCGCCATTGCCCTCGCGCGCAACGATTCGCGAGTCAAGCAGGCGGCCGATGTGCTCCTGGGCATCAGCGACTGGGACAATCGCTACTATTGGAGCCGTCTGCCGGGACGATCCGCTATCTTCGATGTGCCGTATTTCTGCCCGTGGCCAGACCTCGCCCCGCCTGATCATCAACCGCAGATTGAAAAGACAGACTTGATCCTGTCCATGCCGGGTGGATCGGACACTATCGGTCAAAGCGTCACTAATGGATTCTTGAGGCTGCGCAGTACTCTCCAGGCCACGAAGTACCGGCACACATTTCAGCTCGCCATGACCGAGGGTGTCATCGGCCGACGGACCTCCGCGGAATTCGAAGGCATTACCGTTCTGCCGCGCGTGGATGACTTGTGGAGCCTGCTGCGCTCAGTCACTGCAGTGGCCGTGCTGGGACAATTGGGTTTTGGCCTCAAAACCACGATCGTCGATGCTCTCGCTGCGGGAGCACACGTGCTGGTGCACCCGACTCTGCTACGTCGATTGCCCTCCAGCGTGGCGGCGCAGTGCATCGCCTGCGACCCGGCGAACCGCCGGAGTGTGGATGAAGCCCTGGGCCGCCTGAAGATCCCTCCCACGGCCGGTCCGCAATTGAACTCGCAGTTGAAGTCCACGGCCGCCACAGCCATCCGCCAGGCACTCGACAGCGCGGCGCTCCCGCCAGTTGTCACATCGCACGAGGCTACGCCGCCGAACGGCGCCAGAATGCCATGACGATATCCTCAGACCCTACAGTCGTCGTTGACGTTCACTACGGTCGCAAAGCGTGGCTGCCCCGCGTGGACACCATCGTGAACGGTCGCTCCTGGCGGTTCGTTTTTGACCCGACCTTAAAACGCGGCGAACGGTTCCACCTGGGGATGTTCATGGATCATGGCATGGCCTCACCGCAGGCCCTGGCTATGTATCCACCCCATCGTCGCGTTCTCGTGGCACTGGAAAGTCCACAGGAATCTCAATGGCAACTTCTTCCCCGCCTTGCCAATCAGGCGGCATTGACCATGACTCATCATCTGGGCTTCAACGCCACACACCAGCGCTGTGCGTTCGTACCATACGCAACTGCCTGGTTGAATATTGATGAGTTGCCGGACGACTTCCCGAAGACGCACTTGTGCTCATTCATGGGCAGTGTGGAGCATCAGCCGACTGTCGCCTATGACCTTCGCCGTGAGTGCGCAATGTGGTTGAAGTCGACTGGAGTCCCATGCTTCGGGAAGGGGCTACAGCCAGTGCCATCCAAGCGAGCTGCCCTCGATGACTTCGCATTCTCGGTCGCGATGGAGAATGCTCAGCAGGATCTCTACTTCACCGAGAAAATCATCGACTGCTTCCTGACCTTAACCGTTCCTGTGTACTGGGGGTGCCCCTCCATTGGCACCGTGTTTGACCCGGCGGGGATGATCACCTTCAACACGCGTGACGAGCTCTCGTTGATTATGGCAGACTTGTCAATGGAGCGCTACCACCACATGCTTCCGGCCGTCCGAGCAAACCGCGAGTTGGTCCTCCGCAATCGCTGGGTCACCTTTGAAGATCTCATGCTCCGACTTGGTACGGCGATTGACGCACATATCCCGCGCAAAGACTACGAGGCTCCCGTCACCGTGAATTGGCTGAAGACGCGTTGGCGGCAGTTGCAGTCTCGTTTGACGCGCTGAGTACAACACTGGCAGATCCATCGTCACCCAGCATGGGGTTGCGTGGACATCGTTCAACAGACTGCTAGCCCACC
This sequence comes from Planctomycetaceae bacterium, assembly GCA_041742495.1. Taxonomy (GTDB): domain Bacteria; phylum Planctomycetota; class Planctomycetia; order Planctomycetales; family Planctomycetaceae; genus JBGSIP01. The sequence continues at coordinate 315 of JBGSIP010000362.1, read as the reverse complement.
CATGTCCGCCGAACAGAATCAGGATCCACGGGTTCCACTCGCTGCCGAGCGGACTTTGCTGGCGTGGGTGCGCACATCGCTCTCCATGATGGGCTTTGGCTTCGTCGTGGCCCGGTTTGGCCTGTTCCTGCGTGAAATGGCCGTGGTCACTCACGGCTCGGCCACTGCGGCTGGCGCGTCGTCCGGGGGCATGTCGGTATGGTTTGGTACCGGGCTGGTCGCGCTGGGTGCCATCACGGGGCTGGTGGCAGCCATGCAGCACGTGCGGCTCTTGAGCCGGCTCGCCCGCGGTGAGCCCTATCAGCCGTCCCGCTG
>JBGSIP010000361.1:0-4714 GCA_041742495.1 Planctomycetaceae bacterium | reverse complement strand
TGAGCCGGCGGAACCTCAGGATCGGCCGTGCCAGTCGCCGTTGGGGCTTCCAGCCGTGCCTGATAAATGCGTTCGCCGTTGCCAGCGCGCAAGCACGTGAGAGAAGTGCCCGAAAAACTGTAGATGCGGCCGTCGTGTACGATCGGTGTGCCAAAGCGGCCCGCATCGCGCCCCTTCCAGACCACGTGAGAGGAGGACACGTCATCCCGCCCGCCAGCTCGTACCGCCACCGAGCCTCCACTGCGCCCGCCAATCATGTAGACGGCGGCGCCGTCGGAAACGACGCTGGAGTTGGATTGGTCCGATTCAAACGCCCCGCAGAACCAGTTGAGCGCACCCGTGCGCGGGTTAAGGCCCCAAATCTCATACGGAACGCCAATGACCAGTTCGGTCTGGCCGTCGGTGTCAACCAGAATGGGAGTCGACCAGGTGTTGCTCAGCCCGCTGGCTTCCTGTCGCCACACTTCCTCGCCCGTCAGTTTGTCGAGCGCGACGAGTGCTTCGCTTTCGGCCGATGCAGTGACAATCAGCAGGTTCTCAAACAGAATCGGGCTGGCCGCGGAACCCCAGCCGCGCGGGTCCGATTCACGCCCGAGGGCCTTCTGCCACAATTGGTTCCCCTCTAGATCGAACGCGAATGCACCGGTCTTGCCAAAGAAGACGTACACCCGCTCTCCATCGGAGACTGGCGTGTGCGAGGCATAACCATGTTCGGGAACTCCCGCTCCGCTGTACGGGTCCTCCGGCAGCACCGCGGGAATGGATTGTTCCCACAGCATGCTGCCCGATGCCCGGCTGACACAGACCAGATGCCGAACGAGGGCTTCCTGATTTCCCGGATCACGACGATCGAGTCCATAACCGGAGTAGCAGGTCACAAAAATCTTGTCACCAACGACGATGGGGCAGGAGACCCCTTTGCCCGGCAGTGCGGTCTTCCATTTCAGGTTCTTCTCCGGGCTGAACTCGACAGGTGACGATTGATCTGTCGCGACGCCGCTGCCATTGGGTCCGCGAAAGCGCAACCAATCGTCCCCTTGGGCCACAGCGGGAACCACGAGAGCTATCATCAGCGTGAGCAGCCTGCGACCTGAATTCACGAATCGTCCGTTCATTTGCCGCCTCCGGGGATGTCTGTCTCCGCTGCCCGTTTGTCACCCATGACGATCTGCCGGGCCATCGCTCGGCGCGCACTTCGAGCGCCGGCCATTGTTGTTGAACCCCTTCCCCGACCAGCAGGTCTCGCCAGAAAATCGTCCAGCAGGTCTCGCCAGAAAACCACTTGGCCAGGTTCCGGCCCCATATCCTGTCGCGGACGGTCCCTCCGCAGGGCTGGTGACTGGCAACTGCGGGCCTTGCGGCGATAATCCATTTCCACGCCCTCAGGTTTCCGGAGAAGAACCATGGTGTCCCGCTCCAATGACATGACCGTACCGAGCTGGTGCCGCGTTTGGCTGCTGGCGCTGGGCCTGATTTGTCCTTCCGTACTGCTCGCCAAGGAACCGCCTGCAAATTCGGCTCCGGCGGCAGTCCCCCAACCGGCAGCAGTCCCCGCTGACGCGCTCGCAGAGCCCGGAGAACTCTTGTTCTCAGACCATTTCGACCGCGACGACCTGGGCGAGTGGAAGGTCGTCATTCCCGGATTTCACGTGTCGGACGGGGTGCTGATCGGCAGGCAAGAGCGAGACGACCACGGTGCCGTGGGGCGTGTGTATCGGCCGATGCATAATGTCGTGGTCGAATTCAAGTTTCGCCTGCACGGTTCGACGACCTTCAACGCGGTGTTTGATGACAAAAACCACAAGGGTTCGCACGCCGGACACATTTGTCGCGTGGCGTTCGCACCGCGCGTCATACGCGTGGGGGACGACCGCGAAGGGGTGATGCGCAACGACATCTACGAACTGCGGCAAGATCCCGCGCGAAAGCAATCTGCTGAGCCGCTGCTCGTGGGGCGCAGTGCCAGTTTTCCGTTTCAGTGGGAGCAGGACCGCGTGTACCTCGTGCGGCTGGAAGTCGCCGGCGATCAGTTGCGAGTCCTCGTGGATGGACGGCCCGTCGCCTATCTGCAGTCGCCCGGCATCGCGCACGAGACCAAAACCAGCTTTCACTTCACCGTCAACGGACCCGGAGTTCTATTTGACGATGTGCACATCTGGAACGTCCGCTAGTTCGTAGTGACAGGGGGCCGGCGCGCTGGCCCCCTGTCCATCAGATATTGCCATCTCCCTGCAGTCGTGAGTCATCACCGCTGTCGGGTCACCGAATCTTCCAGCACAGCGAGAGCCACCGGCCCGATGTTGACCAAGCGAATTATTCCGTGTCTGGACGTGCACGCCGGACGCGTGGTGAAGGGGGTCAACTTTCTGAATCTCCGCGATGCCGGGGACCCCGTGGAGATCGCCGCAAGGTACGAGTCCGAAGGGGCCGACGAGCTGGTGTTTCTGGACATCACCGCCAGCCACGAAGAGCGGGAGATTCTGCTCGATATTGTGCGGCGAACGTCCGAAGTCATTTTCATGCCGCTGACCGTTGGCGGCGGCATTCGCACGCTGGAGGACATCCGCACGCTGGTCGCCAGCGGTTGCGACAAGGTGTCGATCAATTCGGCGGCGGTGAAAAATCCCGATTTCATCCGGCAGGCGGCCGAGCGATTTGGCAGCCAGTGCATCGTGGTGAATATCGATCCCAAACGCGTGCCGCGTAACGGGCAGGAGTTCTGGGACGTCCATATCAATGGCGGACGCGTCCCCACCGGGTTGGAAGCCGTGGCGTGGGCGCGCGAAGTGGAACGCCTGGGAGCGGGGGAAATCGTCCTCACTTCGATGGATGCCGACGGCACGAAGGATGGATACGACATCGAGATTACCCGGGCGATCACCGCAGCGGTACAAATTCCAGTCGTCGCCAGCGGTGGCTGTGGCAGTCCGCAACACATGGTGGACGTGTTCCAGCAGGCCCACGCGAGCGCGGCGTTGGCGGCGAGCATCTTTCATTATGGTGAGTACACCATCGATGCGACCAAAGCTTATCTGGCGCAACACGGCGTCGCCGTACGGCCCCAACAGTCCATCACGGCAGCCCGCTGAACGGCCCCAGTCACAGAGCAATGCGTTCACGCCTTAAGCACGACGCGATAGCGGGCTTGCCCCTGCTTGACGTGTTCGACGGCGGCGTTGACGTCTGACATCGCAAACGACTCCACCTGCGGAGCAATCTGATGCCGAGCGCAGAAATCCAGCATCTTGAGCGCTGTGCTCGGGCTGCCCACCGGTGAGCCAGAGACGGAGCGCTGCATGCCCAAAAGGGGAAACGCAGGCACCGGAATCGGATCGGGAACGACACCCACCGTGTGCAGTCGCCCCTTGGGGCGCAGACAATTGAGATAGGCTGGCCAATTCAGATTCACGTTGGTGGTGTTCAGAATGAAGTCAAACGTCCCCGCGGCAGCCTCCAGTTCCTGATCGCTGCGGGAATTGATGATTCGGTGCGCTCCAAAACCGCGTGCCTCGTCCGCCTTTGCACCCGTCGACGTAAACGCCACGACCTCGCAGCCCCACGCTGCCAAAAACTTCAGCGCCAAATGGCCCAGCCCGCCAATGCCAATCACGCCGACCGTATCCGTCGGTTTGATTCCGCATTCAATGAGTGGGGAGAAGACCGTCAATCCGCCACAAAACAGCGGTCCCACCAGCGCGGGATCGAGCGAGTCCGGCAGCGGCAGGGCCCACAACTCCTGGCAGCGGACACGATCTGCAAACCCGCCATGTCGGCCGACAATGGTCGCCTCCTGCGTGGAACACAGATTCTGATCGCCCGACAGGCAGGGACGACAGTGCAGACACGAACCGGCGATCCAGCCCAGTCCCACACGCTGGCCAACTGTGACCGCCGTCACGTGGTCGCCCGTGGCCGCCACCCGTCCCACCACCTCGTGGCCAGGAACCAGCGGATACTTCGTCAGACCCCACTCATTGTCGAGCATGCTCAGATCAGAGTGGCACACTCCGCAGTACTCCACCGCGATTTCTACCTCGGTCGCGCCGAGCGGTCCGGGGTCATAGGCAAAGGGCTCCAGCTTGCCGCCCTGTTTGTGAGCGGCATACGCCTGAATTCGATTGGTCATCTGCAATGCTCTCGTTAAACAGAGAATGTAGCGGCGGGAGTATCCCTACAATTGTATGGCCGTGGGCGATCATCGGTGAACCGCGTACTTGTCGCATCCATGCACCACAGGGGCTTCGCGTCTCACTTAAGGCGCGACCGACGCCCGTTCCACAGTCACCTCCGGCGGGGCATCGATGGTGGTTTTGATGGTACCGTCGGCCTGCCGTTCGTGGCGGACTTTGATGGGGCCGAACGGGGTGGGGTAGGCTCCTTCCGCCCATTCCAGCGAGCCCAGTTGTGGTGCGACGCGCATCCGGCGGCAGCCCGGTTCCAGCGGCGTGATGCCGAGCACATGCTGGCTGAGCCACGCGGTGGGTCCCGACGCCCAGCCGTGACAAAAGCTGTGTCGATAGCCGATGTAGCAGTAGGCCCCACAATCGCCGTGGATATCTTTCTTGCCGGGAGGGACCAGTTCATCGATGCGGCTGGCGTTCTCCGCCCACGCGAGATCGAAATCTTCCCAGAAGGTCGTCGCCCCCAGATCGAGCATGCCTCCCCAGTACGTGCGAATGAAGTCCAGCGCCGTGTCGATTTCGCCGGCGGCGGC
>JBGSIP010000360.1:0-6635 GCA_041742495.1 Planctomycetaceae bacterium | reverse complement strand
CAGCCGCAGCAGATGGAGATTTCTGCGGAATTCACAGCGCGGGGCGGAATCCGCACCAATGTACACGTGGAATACGTCGCTGACGAAGAGTGAAGCCGCCGGTTGCGCAGGCACCCCGGCCGCGGGGTCGACGCCGTCCCTGTGCAGCGGGGGCTGTCGCCAGGAGGACGTGGGTCGCCGGAGGGGGTCGCCGTGAATGTGATCGGACTGGGGACCGATATCGCCGAAATCGAGCGGATTGCGGCGATGATCGACCGCCACGGCGATGAGTTCCTGCAGCGGGTCTTTGGGCCTGAGGAAATCGCCTACTGTGCGGGGCATCGCAACAGTGCCCAGCATTTTGCCGGCCGCTGGGCCGCCAAGGAGGCGATTCTGAAGGCCCTTGGTACGGGATTCACCAAAGGGATTGGCTGGAACGATCTCACGATTCTGCCGATGGCCACGGGGCGACCCGTGGTGACACTCACTGGCCGGGCCCGGACACTGGCCGACGAACTGGGGATCGACCGGGTCATCGTGTCAATCTCCCACGGCAAGAACTACGCCATGGCAACCGCCATGGCGATGGGCTCCGGCGAGCCGCTGTAGTGCCGTCCGCGGGCGGTGGTCGATAGCGTGAGGGGTGTGCCAAATCTGGACCCCGCCTGTGAGTCCGCTCTGCTGAACGACGGTGCTGGCTCGCCGCGGTCCCTGGCCGAACATGTCCTCCCGCGGGCTCCCAGTAGCTGGCATTCTTCTGCCAAAGATGGTTTAATGCCCGCTCTGCCAAAATGGCACAGCTTGGTTTTCGTTCTGGTTCCGCCTGAAAATGTCCACCGTGAGTACGCTCCCTGATTTTTCGCGGATTGCCATTCGTGTGCTGGTGGTGGATGACGACGAATCGCACGCCCAGGCGGTGGCTGACAGCCTGCGGGCCGTGCACTGCGAATGCACGGTGGCGGGTTCGGGGGAGCGGGCGGCGGAGTTGATCGAAAGCGATCACTTCGATGTCGTGATCACCGATCTGCGGATGGGGGACTACGACGGCCTGGCGATTCTCGAAAAATCCAAGGCCGATCTCCCGGAAGCCGAAGTCATCATTCTCACCGGGCACGGGACCATCAACTCCGCGGTTTCTGCGATGCAGCGCGGAGCCTATACCTATCTCACCAAACCGCTGGACATCAGCGAGTTGCGGATGGCGGTGGAAAAGGCCTCGTCGCGAGTTCGGCTGATCCGCCGCAATGCAGAACTGAGCCGCCGGCTGGATGAGAAGTTTGGCTTCGAAGGGGTCATCGGCACCAGCCGGTCGATGTCCAAAATCATCGAGCAACTGAAGAACGTCGCCCCCACCGATGCCACGGTGCTGATTCAGGGCGAGAGCGGGACCGGGAAGGAACTGGTAGCTCGCGCGCTGCATCAAAACAGCGATCGCAAGAACAAGCCATTTGTCGCGCTGAACATCTCCGCGCTTGCCGAGAGCATTCTGGAGAGCGAACTGTTTGGGCACGAAGCGGGTGCCTTCACCGGCGCGGCATCCAAGCGGATCGGCAAGTTCGAGTACGCCAACGGGGGGACGTTGTTTCTGGACGAAGTGGGCGAGATGCCCATGGATACGCAGATCAAACTGCTGCGGGTGCTGGAAGATCGCAAGATCACTCGGCTGGGATCCAACGAAGAAAAAAGCGTCAACGTGCGTCTGGTCGCGGCAACGAATGCTCCGCTGACGGAGATGGTGGACCAGGGCAAATTCCGCAAGGATCTGTATTACCGCCTGCAGGTGGTGACCATCTTTTTGCCCACCCTCAAGGAACGCCAGGATGATATCCCGCTGCTGACGGAACACTTCCTCAAGGAGTTTCAAAAGCGGCACGGCAAAGAGGTCGTTGGCTTTACGCGCGGAGCGCGGGTGTCGCTGCGGAACTACGACTGGCCGGGCAACATCCGGCAGTTGCGCAACGCGGTGGAGCGCATGCTGCTGTTGGATACGGATGGCGTGCTGGACGTGGATGACCTGCCGGAAGAAATTGCCCCGGCGGGTGTGGAAGACGGGGGCGCACCGCACCCCAACGGGGAAGAAAGCGGGCAAGACCTGCTGATTGGCCGGGACCTGCGTGATGTGGAAAAGTACTACATCAGCAAGGCGCTCGAGTTGACCGACGGTCGACGCGAGGAAGCGGCGACGATGCTGGGCATCGGCGAGCGGACGCTCTACCGGAAGATCAAGGAATACGACCTGAAAAGCTGATGGGGCGCTGATGCGGGCCCTGAGCTTTCACATCGCCCAATCGAGCCGATGCGTGGAAATTTCGTCAGCTTCCGATTGCGCCAGCCGCTGCATGGTGCCGGCAGCGGGCGCGGTGGCGATTCCCTGGGCCGCCAGTTGGCGTCCCAGTTCGATCCACGTCTCGCGGTGCTTTTCCAGCACGCGGATCGAATCTGCAATCAGCGTCGCGTTGCGCTCAAAGTCAGCCCGCACGAGATTGCGATGCACGTAGGTGAACAGCGCGGCCATGCGTTCCACGAGCTCTGGAGCACTGTCCGCATCCAGGCCAATGATCAGCTCATTGACGAAGTCCCGCGCCTGCGAGAGGTTTTCGTGCAGCGATTCCCACGCTTGCGCTTCGAGGGCCACCGCCGCGCGCCCGGCGTGGCGCAGGGCAGCATCGACGACCAGTTGATGCAGGCGGTGCGGCGAAGCAGTCATCACCTGCGATTCGAGATAGGCGTCACCATCCATAGTGCGTTCCTGTTCTGTCGGTGTCCCGCCCAGCGGTCACCGACGGCGAGTCCTGAGGTACGTCGTGTTACCGGTTATTGGTCAGACTGCTCTGAAAGGCGGATAAGGCTTCCTGCTGATTCTTGATGCTGCCGAGAATCGATTCGAGGCCGGCAAACTGGTTGATCAGCCGGACCCGCTTGGCCTCCAGCAGGAACTGCAGGGTCTCGACCCGCTCGTTGAGTTCTGAAATCGAACGATCGGAGGAATCGTTCTGCTGCTTGAACGAGCCGGTGAATTGATCGGTCAGGGTGTCGATGGCCTTGCCGGTTGCCGCACCCAATCCATTGGTGGTGTCAGTGAAGAACAGCTTTACCCCTTCGGGATCGCGAGCGAGAGCGGCATTGAACCGCTCGGCATTCAGTTGCAGTTTGCCAGTTGACGTGAACGTCACACCGACCGCAGCCAGACTGGTGATCGACGAGCCCTCCACCCGACGGGACGAGCTGACCAGCGTGGTCAACTGCTGCTGCAACCGCAGCACATAGCCATCCCCTTGCAGAAGCCCGCGCTGCTCTGTTTCGGCGTTGTACTGCGTCAGTTCCGACACGACGTCAACCATCGCATTGAACTGCTGGACAAAGCTGTCGACCGAGTTGAGCGCGACACTGCTGTCCCGGCCGACGACCACATCGACAGGCGCAGACTGCAGTTCGTTCAGCGTCACATTGAGGCCGGGAACCACGTTCGTGAACTGGTTCGAGCCAGACGTCAGCAGGAAGGCGCTGCTGCCACTGCCACTGCCGCCGAACCGCAGCACGGCATCTTGACCTTCGGAGACATTGGTCAGCCCCAGATCCAGGCTGCCGGTGTCGATGAGCACCTTGCCTGCTGCTCCCGATTTGGTACTGGTGAGACTTAAATGGATCGGCGCGAATGACGAGCGGTCGTCGAATGTGCTGGCCGTGACCGTCTTACCCGCGGCATTCAGTTTGGTCACTACATCTGACAGTTTGTCTGTGGCCGTCACTTCCACGACGGTCGAGAGTCGGCTGCTGATGCGCTGTTTGCCATCGCCGCCGGTCACCACAGCGGCGTCCAGTCGCAGGTCCTCCGCGGTGGTGCCACCGGCCAGTGATGCGACCGACAGCGTTCCGCTGCCGCCGCTTTCGTCGACGAGGACAAAGCCGTCCCCTTCGTCGTTGAGCTTGGCGGTCACTTGCAGAGCGACATTGGCATTGATGCGCTGAATGACATCGCCCACCGTCTGAACGGAACTGGTGATGCTCACCACGCCCACGTTGCCGGCGGCGTCGCGGATCTCGAACGATCCGGTCTTCACCGCAGCGCCTGCGCGCGTGTAGGTGCTGAGGCTGGTCGCTTCATTGACGTGCCGCAAGCCCAGGCTGCCAGAGCTGACCGAGGTGGAGGCTGCATCAATGGCAATGCCCAGATCGGCGGCGACGGTGCCGGTGGCGACGTCGGCAATTTGCAAGTTGGCCGCCGAGGCACCCGTGTTGTCTGTGATCACGATGCCATTGCCAACTGCATTGAGAGTCGCTGTCAGACCGAGCTTCTGGCTCGAGAGATCCGTGGCGGCGTTGATCGCAGACAGGACGTCGTCGAGGGTTTCCGCGGCTGAAAGGTCGACGGTGGCGGTCTTCCCCGAGCGATCCTGCAGCGTGATGCTGCCGCGCTCTGCAATGCCGGCCCCTCCGTTGAGATTCCGGAGCAGCACAGAATCGAGACCACCGGTGAGCCGCTGCCCGGTGAGCACGTTGCCTGACGCGGCCGTTTCGAGTCCCAGCACGTTGAGTGCGTTGCCGTTGTTGGCATTGGCGACGGTGAGAGAATCGGCACCGGTCGTGTTGTCAGTCAGGACCAGTCGGCCGTTGGTCAGCGTGGCAGACAATTTGCCAACATTGTCGGCGTGTTCGTTGATCTTGGCGAGTGCGTCGTCGAGTGTGACGACGTCATCGAGATCGATCGACAGATCGGTGCCGTCCGCTAGCGAAATGGTCAGATCGCTGGACCCGGTGGTCTGGTGCAGGCGATTGCCATCGTTCAACTGGGACAAGCGGAACGCGCCGGTGACTTGCAGAATGCTGCTGCCTGTGAGTTGCGCGGTCGCCGACGTGCCCTTAATCCCCAGATCGGCAGCCACCTTGCCGCCATTGAGTTCGGACACCGTCAGGCTGCCGCTGCCGCCGGTGATGTCGGTGAGAACGAGGTGATCGTCCCGCACGCTGGCCCGGATCCCGGCATCAGATTGACCGTTCACAGCGGCGACGACGTCGTCGATGTCGATGGCCGTCGAGAGATCAATCGTGGCGCTGGCACCATTGCGATCGGTGAGCCGGAACTGGCCGCGCTGCACACCCGCGCCGCTGTTGAGTGTGTCGAGATTCACCGGTTGCGAGAGGCCACCCCCCTGCGCGATGGTGATGGTCCCGGCGCCGACCTTCTGGTCAGAGTTGACGAACCCTTTGGTCACGACTTGATTGGTCGACACCTTCTGCACGGCCTGCAGTCGGTAAGAACCGGCTGGCGTGGCCCCAGTAGCGGTCGCCGTGATCGCCGTGGACGGATTGGTGACATTGACCGCCGTGAAGGTCCGCGTGGACTTCAGCGGGGTATTGGCCACTGAGATCGACAAAAAGTTCGCCTGCAGAACTCCCAGGCCAGTCTTGCGGCCGTTGTGTTCTTCAACCCGCAGATTCAACCGATCGATCGTCGCCTGCTGGCGCGCAACGAGAGCCTTCGTGAGGGCTTCGAAATCCAGGCCGGAGATCAGTCCGGTGCTGGCGGTGATTGTTGACATGCGGTAAAGCCCAGCGGCGGTTCAGTCAGCGCGGCGGATGCGACTGGCGGCTGAGAGGAAGCACACCCGTGCAAAACGATCCCGGTGGTGACGTCCCCTGACCCCAGCAGGCGGCTCAAATGGCGCGCACTCCCCCGCATCAGTCATCGACTTGGAAAACGCTGCGGGTTGAGCCGATTTTGGCATCACCGGAGGCGGCACCCGCCAGTCGTAGCGATTTTGTCGGAGAAATCACTTCAGCCGGTTGAAACCATCGGGCTGTAGACGTGCGGGGCCTGGAGAAGATGACGTGGGTTTGTCAGACGTGGGAGAGGTTGCGTTGACGTTGCGTGAGGCGCAGTTGGATTCGCGTTGACTTCGCGTCGGGCACAGCCTGACCTACAAATCCCCTCATTGCTGGACGAGGCAGCAGTCGAGTCCGATGGGAGTGGAGGCTGGCAGCGATGGCCCGGCTGGAACGGCCGCCTAGGAGGCGGAGCGTTCTTTGGTGGCGATGCCCAGCACCTTGCAGGCGTGGCCAATTTCGCGTTCGGTCAGCAGGAATTCGCAGCGGCCGGCGAACTCGGGGGAGACGGACCAGCGGCCCAGGGCATCGAATAGACACTCGGTGTAACCGAGCGGCAGATCAAATTTCTCCCGCAGCGGACCGGCGGAGTCAGGATCGACGTCCAGGAACTGACTGACGAGCAGAAAATCTCCGTCACTGCAGTATTTCAACGGGAGCTGACGCAGTTCGCTGGCCAGTTGGTGGTCCACCAGGGCCTGGACGCCCACCGGACCACGGCGGATCAGTCGAGAAACGAGCACGGCCTCGTCACTGACCATGCGAGCTGCCGTTTCGCACACGGCGTACAGCACGGCGTCATCCAGCAACGTGGCGGGAACGGCATCGGGCAGCATGTGCCGCGACCAGGTCTCGACCAGAATGTCCAACTGCACCTGCGGTGCGACTTCAGCGAGAATCGGGACATGACTCAGAAATCCAAACGATCGCTCATGCACCAGTTCAAACTGGCGGGCTAGTTGAAAACGCTCGACGGTTTCCAGGAATGCCAGCCGAAAGGCGACATAGGTCAGGAAGGTCTGCGGCAGAGTTTGTTCGTTGATCTGGATCAT
>JBGSIP010000359.1:0-2754 GCA_041742495.1 Planctomycetaceae bacterium | reverse complement strand
ATCCCGGCACAGCAGTTTCCGCCAGCGAAGATTTGACAGATCGCCAGACGAGCTCAGGAACGACAACTCGCGATTGAGAATCAGGTCGATGCGCTCAGCCAACAGGGAATCATCTCCCTGTCGACAGATCACATTGCCCAGGAACGCGGCGGAGAGACCATTGAACACCATCTGCTGTTCCCACTCGACCCGCAACTGTTCAGGCTGCGTGAGAGCGCCGCCCTCCAGGTCGTTGGCGACCAGCACCTGAATCGTACCAGGGCTGTCTACGCGAATCAGATTGCGTGCCGCTTCGACGACGATGGGCTGTCCGTGTATCTGGCGATCACCGACTTTCACAATCGCTGGGGTCCCGCGCAGTGTCAGTTGGCCTTCTGCCGTCTGAGGACGCACGGCTTCAATCCACGACCCGCGCACATCAAGTGGTTCCTGCCGATCTCCGACGCGCCCCGTCAGCACCACTTGACCAATCGCCACCAATCGCTCGACCCAAGGGTGATCCAGCGTGGCATGATGTCCGAGCGTCAATTCCAGCCGCTCTGCCACCAGATCGAGAGGGCCCTGCTGTTCCGGCATGACGCTCCCGGCCGGACGTGCCGAGGCGACCGCGGGATCTAGCGCGGGGTTCTGGCGATCGCGACCGTTGAGCAGTCGCGGCGGAGTCGCGGCGGGGAGAAAATGGAGCGTCAGTTCGTTCAGTTCTGCTTCGAGTTGCGGGCTGATGACTGCCACTCGCCCAGCCGCATGCAGTTTCTGCACGCCAGCCAGATCAAACGAGGCCCGCTTCGATGTGGCGGGAGCAGTGCCAGTCGAGGACGACGATGCGGAAGCGCCCAACTGGCCGAGTTTGAGCCACGCGCTCACACGACTGCACGCCAGCCCCGAGTGCTGCGGCGGCTGGCGAATCACCACGTCCCCCACGACGTCCAGTTGATGAATGGCCGGATCGGCCGTGGGAAACAGCGTCAGCCGATCTTTCCACCGCACATCCGCGAGGGTGACAGGCGGGGCGGGTCGGCTCCCCGGAGTCAGGCGTTCGGATTGCGCAAACCAGCCCGCCCCTTGGCACTCGGCATGACTGACTTCGCGGGCTTCGTTCTGACGGATGATCAATGCCGGCGTGAACAGTTCCCCATCATCGACGGTGATGCGGACAAGGTTGTTGTCCGTGAGCGTGGTGGTACGAGTCGAAAGCTGGTGCTCCAGTCGGGAGCACTGAGCCTGCAAGTGATTGACTTCGGACGTCAGCGTGACGCGCGGAGCTTCGGCAAGGAGTCGTTCCGGCACCCAGTCACGCTGCCGCCCACCCTCCAGGCGCGAGGCAAATTCCACGGTCAGCAAGTCACAACGCAGGCGGTCCATTTCCCCCGCCGCCAGACCGCGTTCCGCGACCACCCGTTCTGTCAACACGGCCCGTTTTTCGGCCAGAAAGACCACCAGGCTCCCCTCCCCCGTCACACGCGTGGGGTTGTGATCATCGTCGTCGAGTTGCAGCTTGAGATTGCGCCGCAGGCTGATGCTGCGCGCGGCTGTTGGCGTGAAGCGGGTGATATCCGCAGTGAACTCGGTAGTGAAATCAAGTTCAACGCCCGCCGCGGAGCCTTCATTGCCATCAAAGGCAAATCGCACCGGCCGGTCGCTGCGCAGATGGTTGGCCGCGCGATCGAAAATGAAGTCCCGCCCGACAATCAGCAGACCATCATCCCCCCGCATGGTGACCTCCCCATCGAGGCTCGCCTGCGTGAGATGATCCAGATTGATGGCTGTCAGTTCCGACGGGATGGAGAATCGCAACGACGCTCGTGGGGCCACCATCACCAGTGGTTCGGCGGGTTCCAGATTCGCATCGAGCGCTGTGGCCGCCAGTTTCACCAACGCCAGGTTGGTGATCTGAATTTCCGTATGGTCGGCGCTCTGTTCCAGGTGACCCACAAACAGAAATGTGTCGTCGGAGGTGCGAATGCTGTACTGGGCTGTCCCCACCCACGGCTGATCTGCGAGGTAGCGCGCCGCGATGTCCCGGTATGCGGCGGGACTTTCGCTGGCGGAAGGGACAGGCCAACTGGCACCAATCGGCGCAACTTCGGGGCCGGCTGCCAGCATCGGGCGCGAAATGGCCATGTACCCCGCTCCCAGCAGAGCAAGGCCGGCCGCTGGCAGAAATGTGGCCCACAAACGCTGCAGCATATGGTTCCCGGCAACAGACGTGGGAATGGATCGGTGACGCGGAAGACAACCGTGGAACATCAGGTCCGGGTGCTAGTCGGCTTCGGGTTGCGCCTGCGGGAGCAGGTCCAACAGGTCCGTGATGTCGACCAGTCCGACCGGCCGATCTTCGTGATCCACCACCGGCAGTTCGCTGAACTTGTGTTTCTGCAGCAGATTCACCGCTTCGAGCACCAGGGCTTCCGGAGCAATCGTCCGCGGTTCGGCAGTCATCACTGCGGCGATGGGACCATCGAGACGATCGTCGTGGCGATTCTCCAGCAATCGCGCCAGGTCGCTGTCTGTGAACAGCCCCGCCAGTCGCCCCTCGTCATCAATCAGCGTGACGGCACCTGTGCGGCGGGTCTGCTTGCGAACCTGCGCAAACACCTCTCGCACGGTCAGCGTGCAGTGGGCGATTCGAAAATCATCACCCGTTCGCATGACTTCCCGGACGGTCAACAGGCGGCGTCCCAGGTTGCCGGCCGGGTGCCGTGCGGCAAATCCAGCGGGCGTAAAACCTCGTCGACCGCCCGCCACGATGGCCAG
>JBGSIP010000358.1:0-2619 GCA_041742495.1 Planctomycetaceae bacterium | reverse complement strand
CATCACCAACGCCGTAGCCGAAGGCCTGAACAGCAAGATCAAGTCCATCAAGCGTCGCGCCGGCGACTTACGCAACCCCAAAAACTTCAAAACCGCGATCTACTTCCACTGCGGCGGATTAAGTCTGTACCTATAAGAAACCCAGTTGGTTCAATTCGGGTCAGGCCTCGTTTTGACTTTGCTCACTCCGGCGAGTTAGGATGCGCCCATGGCCAGACCGCATCGCAACACTCCCGGTGGATATTGCTACCACGTCCTCAGCCGCGGGAATGCCCGGCAGCGGGTGTTTCATAAGCCGGCCGATTACGAGGCGTTCGTGGGCCTCTTCACTGCCGCCCACGAGGTCGTGCCGATGCGGCTGCTCGCTTATTGTTTGATGCCGAATCATTTTCACCTGGTCCGTTGGCCGCGAGAGGACGGCGATTTGTCCCGCTGGATGCAGTGGCTGCTGACGACGCACGTCTGCCGCTACCACGAGCACCACCAGACCACCGGCCACGAGCGAAATCCCCTGCGGGCGAACCTCGTCAAATCGGCCGCGCTCTGGCCCCACTCGTCCCTCCGCTTAGCGAGTTCGTCCGCCCGGCCCCCGTGGTATTCCGAGGGTCCCGTGAAAAGAGGCAAAAGCTGGGAGCGGCATGTCGACCAGCCGCAAACGGAGGCGGAGCTCCTGGCGCTGCGGCGGAGCGTGGAAAGGGGGATTCCGTACGGCGGTGATCGCTGGCAGCAAAAGACGGTAACCGCGCTCGGCCTGGAAAGCACCCTCCGCTCCCGCGGCCGTCCGAGGAAACAAATTAATAAAGCCTGACCCAATCCTGTTCGGCACGCCATTTGCGCAGGGCGATAGTTGGTGGTATCGTCGGTCGTTTTGGCAGGCTGCAGATGGCTGGTGAGCAGGTAATTCGCGAACGAGACGTGCAAGGGGTCAAGTACCTGGATCGGGTGCTGCCGCTGCTGAAGCGTTTGCGCTTGGCGGGCTGCGAGCGGGACAAGGCTGGCAATCGCGATCTGCACATGGATCAGTATTGCGCGCTGATCCTGCTGTTCATGTTCAGCCCCATCGTGGATTCGCTGCGGAGCATTCAGCGGGTCAGCGAGTTGCGGAAGGTCCAGCGTCTGCTCGGCTGTGGCCGGGCGTCGCTCGGCTCTTTGTCCGAGTCGGTGCGGGTCTTCGATCCGGAACTGTTGCAAGACATCCTCTCCAAATTAGCTGCGGACCTCCAGCCGCATGCCCGCGATCCGCGGTTGGCGGAATTGCGGCAGACGATCACGCTGGTCGACGGCACGTTGCTGCCGGCCCTGACGCGGATCGCGGAAGCAATGTGGCTGACCACGCGGACCGGCACCGCGCATCACGCCTGGCGCTTGCACACGCAGTTTCATTTGGATCGGCACGTGCCGCTGCGGATGGACCTCACCGCCGGTAAAAACAGCGGCGAATCCGACGAAAAAACCGTGCTCCGTCAGCATCTGGCCGCCGATCATGTGTACGTCATGGATCGTTGGTATGCCCAGTTCCAGTTGTTCGACGACATCGTGGCTGCGGGCAGCAGCTACGTCTGCCGCGTGCGCGACAACAGTTCCTACGAGATTCAGGAACAGCGCGAGCTGACCGCCGAAGCCCGCGCCGCGAACATCACCTTCGATGCGGTCGTGGCCCTCGGCGACAAACCCGCGCGTCGCCCCCAACACCCCGTCCGCCTGATCATGGTGCAGGTCACACCGCACGAGAAACGCTCGAACCGCAAGGGGAACACCGGGGCCGGACCCAGCGACGGCCTGCTTCGCATCGCGACCAATTTGCTCGATGTCCCCGCCGAGATCATCGCGCTGCTGTATCAGCACCGGTTCACGATTGAACTGTTCTTCCGCTTCTTCAAGCATCTGCTGGGCTGCCGGCACCTGCTCAGCGACAAACCCGACGGCCTGCGCATTCAGGTGTACTGCGCGATCATCGCCTGCATGTTGCTGAGCTTGTGGACGAACCGCAAACCGACGAAAGCCACGCTGGAAATGTTTTACTACTACTTCACCGGCTTGGCTGAAGAGGACGAGTTGGAGAATCACCTGCAAAAACTAAAGCTCCAGACCACCTAAAGCGCTGTTCCCACCGCCGAACCAGCGCAGTTCGACGCTGCGCGCTCCTCGTCCCCAGAGTTCTTCCCTTCCTTCGCCCGACCGCGTCTAAACGCAAGCGGAACCAGCTACGCCCTCTCAAAACACCCAACCCCAAGCCGTGCCGAACAGGATTGCTCCCGACCCCCCTGACGTCGCCTCAAACGGATTGGTTCGGCGCGGCGGCTGTATCACTGGAACTCGGAGCATCAGGGGGAGTATTAACGGGTTGGTCCTGTCCCGCTGTGTTACTGCGGAGTCAATTCAATCGCAATTGCCCAGTCTCGATTCTGTCGCGGACGCATTTCCAACACACGCCTTGGATCGAAGCGAGGCTCAATTAACTTTGGTCGTCTGAGGTCGTCGAGCATACCGATTCGGAATGTGACTTGGGCGAAAATCTGGTCATCGATTGGGTCTAGGTCGACATCAATTTCAAACGGAGCGATCCCGTCGCAGGCACCGTGGCAAGCAACCCAAGTGACGCCCATCAGGCTGAATGCA
>JBGSIP010000357.1:0-4457 GCA_041742495.1 Planctomycetaceae bacterium | reverse complement strand
GGGACGCCCGCGTGACGAGTATCGGATGGTTTCTTCGCCGCACGCGCATCGACGAGCTGCCGCAACTGTGGAACGTGCTGCGGGGGGACATGTCGATGGTCGGTCCCCGCCCGGAGCGCCCGGAATTCATCCGTGGGCTGTCCGAGCAAATTCCTGCCTATCTGCATCGCCTGGGGATGCGACCGGGCCTGACCGGGGTGGCACAGATCGTCAACGGCTACGACAACGACATCGAAAGCTTTCGCCGCAAAGTGGCCTTCGACCTCAAGTATCTGCAAAGCTGCTGCCTGTCGAACGACCTGCGGATTCTGTTTCGCACGATCTGGGTGGTCCTCTCTGGCAAGGGTGCCCTGTAGTCCAACCGCGATGCTGACGGCAGTGCCCAATAGAGTTCGGAGTGAACCGGCGCGGCTGCCGCAGCGATGAACAGTCCGTCGAACCCCCATGACCGGCAGCAGTCCCGGGTCGCGTGGCAGCGGGTCGCGTGGGCGCCGTTCAACTGGCTACTCAGCGCCGGGTTCGGTTAAGCGCCTGGTTCGGTGAGGCTGCGAATGCGTTTGGCCAACTGCATTTCCATCTCCAGCAGGGAATGCCATTGCCGCTGGGGCACCAGCATCCCGCGGGTCGGATTCCCTGCGGCATCGACCACGTCCGGGGTTTCCGCCTCGACCGAGACGTGCGAAATCTGCACCACCAGGGCATGGACATAGGTCAGCAGGTCAGACAACTGCGCCACATGGACGGGCGACATGTCCTCGGGCAGCTCCGGAATGCCGTCAGGAAACAATGCCAGTTGCCCCGACAGAAATTCGTCTGAGGGGTCGCTGGCGGGAACCGGCGTGACGGCCAAAGTCGACGGGCGCGTGCGGTCCAGGTCTCCGTCGAGCGCAGGCCTTTGCGGCGTCAAACGAACCGGTCGGCCATACACCAGCAAACAACGGCCAATCCAGATCTGGTCCCCTGGCCGCAGGACTCGCAGGCTCACGGGATATCCGTTGACCCGCGTTCCGTTTGTGCTTTGCAAGTCCGTCAGAATGATCTTGCCGTCCGCCTCCTGAATTTTGGCGTGGAAGCGACTGATGCGATCATCGTTGAGACGGACCGTGTTTTCATTCTCGCGGCCAATGGTCACGGGGGTTGGCAGACCGTCATAGACGCGCCCCCGTTCCAGCCCTTCGAGCACCTGCAGCGAGATCTCAGCCATACGACACGACGACTTCAGTGATTCCAAGCAAAAATTCACCGCCCGGACGCCGAACAGTGCGAGTCGTCCGTAACCCAGCCGCGCGGCGGAGTCTCAATCCCGATTCTAGTCGTTCCCCCACGGCCTCGCCCAGCAGTGGCGTCTGGAATCCACTCTTTTCGCGGCAGGGATCGGGATTTCCCCCGGGCCAGTAACGATTTTCGCGTGATCTGGATAGACTCGCCCACCATAGTAGTCAACGGAACCGCCTGCATTCGCAGACCTGTTCCTCTGCGAAACCGGGGTGCTACCGGCGCCGCGGGAGCTGCTCTCCGACTCCTTTCAACTGGCAGATTCGAGGAACGTCCATGGCCACTCGCTGGCAAGACCGACTGGTGGAAGAAGGCATTGTGGGCCGGGATCAACTGGCCGAAGCGGACAGCCTGGCGAAATCGTCCCGGACGTCACTGGAACAGGCGCTCCTCAAGCTTGGCTACGCCGAATCGAATCTCATCAAGCGTTACCAGGCCGAGGAATTCGGCTTTGAGTTCATCAACATCGATGACTACGACGTTGCCCCGGCCATGGTGGAACGGATTCCGGAATCGGTGGCCCGGGAAAACATCGTGTTTCCGCTGGCGATGGAAGGGGACTCCATTGTCGTGGCCATGCACGACCCCATGAACTTCGAAGTTCTTGAAAAGCTGCGTTTCATCCTGAACAAAGAGATTCAGGTAAAAATGGCGAGCCGGGAATCCATTCTCGCGGCGATCAACCAGAGCTACGGACAGGGGGGTGAAGGGGAATCGGTCGACTCCATGATTCAGGAGTTCACCGAAACAGCCATCGATTTCACCCAGACAGAACTGACCAGTGCGGAGGCGGAGGCAGAGGCCGACGAGAAGTCTCCAATCGTCCGACTGGTCAACCTGATTTTGTCGGAAGCCCTGAGCATGCGGGCGAGTGACATTCACGTAGAGCCCTTCGAAGACCGGGTTCGGATTCGCTACCGGATCGACGGGGTGCTCGTGGAGCGGGACAGCCCCCCCCGCCGGCTGCTGGCGGCGTTGATCTCCCGTATTAAGGTCATGGGGGGGATCGACATCGCCGAAAAGCGACGTCCGCAGGACGGACGAATCAAAACCCGCAGCGGGACCAAGGAATTCGACCTGCGGGTCAGTATTCTGCCGACGAACCACGGTCAGGCGGTCGTGCTGCGCATTTTGGACCGCGACAACGTGAAGGTCGGGATCCGGAACCTCGGCTTCAGCGACGACAACTACCGCCGGTTCCAGAACGTCATTCGGCGGCCCAACGGCATCTTCCTGGTCACCGGGCCGACCGGAAGTGGTAAGACCACCACATTGTATAGTGCCCTGGGGGAACTGAACCGCCCCGACCGCAAGATCATCACTGCCGAAGACCCTGTGGAGTACTACCTGCAGGGGATCAACCAGGTGCAGGTGAACCACAAGATCGGCCTCGATTTCGCGCGGATCATCCGCGCGATGCTGCGGCAGGCACCGAACGTGATTCTGGTGGGCGAAATCCGCGATACGGAAACAGCGGAAATGGCAATTCAGGCTTCGCTCACTGGACACTTGGTTTTCAGTACCCTTCACACGAACGATGCGCCCGGGTCCATCACTCGGCTGATTGACATGGGGGTCCAGCCGTTCCTCGTCGCATCATCCATTATGGCGGTGATGGCCCAGCGCCTCGTGCGGGTCAACTGCCCCAAGTGCAAAGGCCCATACACGCCCGACCGCGACGAGCTGGACCTCATGGGCCTGACTCCCGAGTCGACGACTGGCGCCGAGTGGACCCGCGGCAAGGGCTGCAACCACTGCCAGCACACCGGCTACCGCGGTCGGCGCGCTGTTTTTGAGCTGATGATGATGAATTCCACCCTGCGAGAAATGGCCTTTAACAGCGAGCCAACGCAGAACATTCGGCGGCAAGCACGGCTGTTCGGCATGAAGACGCTGGTCGAAGACGCGGTGTACAAGGCCTCGCTCGGGGTGACCACCCTCGCGGAAGCCTACAAGCTCAAGAGCGGCGGGCACTAAACCGTCGCGTAGCATCCCGATTGCAAGTTGTTTCCAGCACACAGATTACGGCTCCAGGACACTTTCGAGGAGGCGACAGAAGTCGAGGCGTCCGCGCGACGGTCCTCGGCAGTGGACGGGCAAGCGTGGGCGAACGCTTTCGTAAGTAGTGTGGGGAGGATATCTTACGAAAAGGAGCGGGCTGGGAATGCGGTGCAGGCACAGTGCCTGGAGAACTGTGATCGTTGACTGGCGTAGCCGGCTGCGTGGGAAGTGATGGTCGGCAACAGGTTTCGCTTTTGTGCCGTTGTTGTTCGAAACGGGGGCATTTGTAGATTTGACCCGCTGACGTGTAGATAATCGTCTGAAGCTCATCGCAGATGACTCACTTTGCCTGTGCCAGATCACAGCGATCTGGCGGAGGACGGCCCTCGGCTCTTGAGTGCCCGGTGAGATGTTGTGGTGAGAGCAGATCCTTTCTCGCGGCTCCGGCAGTCCAATCATCATTTTTTGTCAGCCAAACGACAACCTTTACGCAGTCAATGACCGCGGCGGCGTTCTGAGTCCATCGCATCTCGGATAGACCATTCGGTAATCATGGCCACGATCCAGATTGATAAGCTGCTTGAAACGGTGGTCAAGGAGCGCGCCAGCGACCTGCATATCACCACGGGGCAGCCCCCCGTGCTGCGGCTGGGCGGTCACATGGTGCGGCTGGAAACGAAGTCGCTCGAAGCCGAAGACACCGTGGCGTTGATGAAGAGCATCACGCCCGAACGAAATCAGCAGGAGTTGCAGGAGGTCGGGGGGACGGACTTTGGTTTCGCGTTCGGCAGCAAGGCCCGCTTTCGCGTCGCTGTTTTCAAGCAGCGCGGCCAGGTGGGCATGGTGCTGCGACGGGTTCCCAACGAATTCCTCACGTTCCAGCAGTTGGGGCTCCCCCCCATCATTGGCGAGTTGATCACGCGGCCACGCGGTCTGTTTCTGGTGACCGGACCGACGGGGAGCGGCAAGACGACCAGTCTTGCCAGCATGATCAACTTCCTCAACGAGTCGATCGATCACCACATCATCACGCTCGAAGATCCCATCGAGTACTACCACCAGCACAAGAAGTGCACGATCAATCAGCGGGAAATCGGGGTCGACGTCCCGGACTTCCCCGAAGCGTTGCGGCGGGCCCTGCGAATGGACCCGGACATCATTCTGGTCGGTGAAATGCGCGA
>JBGSIP010000356.1:0-2460 GCA_041742495.1 Planctomycetaceae bacterium | reverse complement strand
GCGGCTTCGTCGGCAAACAGTTCCTGCACTGCCAGTGTCTCGACGTCGATCTCATACAGGGCTTCTTCCATCGAGGCACAATAAACGGCCCCGGACGGATTGAGCAGGTGACGAGCGTTCCCGGTGGGTCGGCCGAACATGCGGGTGTAGGGAATCGTGCGAACGTCGCCGTACCGATCGACGACGTACGGTCCAATGAACAATTGTTGGGACTCCGGGTGGATCATCCGGTTCGCAGGCGTCCCCCCGATGCTTTCCGGCCGGGTGATGCGACTGAGATCGCTGGCAATCGCGTAGAGGTTGTCGTCCGACCCCTTGGGCATGTGCGGCGCATAGGTCACCACCCACAGTTGGTCAGCCCATGGCACAACCGCCCCCGTGCCGCATTCCCCGCTGCCATTGAACATCGCCAGATGTGGGAAAATTCCGCTGAAGGAACGCGGTTGCTCAGCCTCACCCGCTGCCAGGTGGAACATGAGCAAACCCAGCGCAACGAGCATGCTGAATACACGTGGATGCCAAACGACCATCATCGCTTTCCGTGAGATGTCCGAGTTGCCAATTTGAGATGGTTTTTCTGATGGGTACAGAACGCGGCGACCGCGAATTGGACGCGAATTCCGGCCGGCCAGCGGATTTTCTGTCCAATCCCAACCCGGCGCGATATTACTGGAATAGGACTTTCCTCAATTTGACGTCAGCCGTCGCCAGGCGCGTATGCAACAACCATCTCACCCGGAGGGACACTTCGACGAACAGCGTCATGCCGAGTTTCTCCGACTCTTCGGCCAGCTCCACAAGAATCTGTTCATGTTCGTGATGACGCTGGTTCACAATCGGGAGGCTGCCGACGACATCCTGCAGGAGTCGGCGATGGTCATCTGGCGAGAATTTGACAAGTTCGAGCTCGGAACCGACTTTCGCAAATGGGCCTTCAGCATTGCCTATCATCAGGTGCTGGCTTGGCGGGCACGCCGCAAACGAGACCGGCTGGTCTTCTCTGAAGAATTTCTGGCTGCCATCCAGTCCGATCTCGCTCAGCACGAAAACTGGCTGGCACTGCGGGCAGAATCGCTGGCGGAATGCCTGCAGAAACTGCCCGGTCATCAACGCACGCTGGTTGAGTTGCGCTATCGCGAAGGCAACTCGATTGAACAGCTTGCTGAACAGTTGAGTCGCAATGCTGACGCCATTTATCGCATGCTCAGCCGCATTCGCTACGCCCTTTACGACTGCATCACCCTGAACATCAAAAGGCGATTGGCGTGACCGACGAAGACCATCGCACATCCGATGAGGTGTCTCGTGAAATCCACCAATTGGTGGATCGCGTGATTGACGAGTCCGCATCCCGGGAAGAACTCGACCGACTCGAACTTCTGGCGTCGACCCATGCGGTGTACCGGAAGCAGGTGGTGGCACGACTCCACGACCATGCGGCCTTGGCCTGGTACTTCACCGCGGGCGAATGGCTGCGGGAAACGAGCCCACGACCGGCTTCCAGGCCCGTGTGGGGGCTTCGTTTCCGGCGGGGACGGTGGGCAAGTCTGGGCATCGCCTCGCTCTGCAGTCTGGCGATGGTTGTTGTCTGGCTGAGTCGGCCTGAATCACATCCCGTGGCGACGTTGGCACACGCCGAAGGGGCCTTGTGGGCAGGTGGCGAGTTGCCCAGCAATCCCGGGGCTCGTCTGCTGCCGGGGATCCTGACACTGCAGCAGGGCTTCGTCGAAATTGTGCTCGACGGAGGCGGTGTCATCCAGATCCAGGGGGCTTCCGAGCTGGAGATCATCAATCGCGACGAGTGCCGACTCATCTCGGGCCGCGCTTCGGGTCGCATGCCGAATGGCAGCAGTGGTCTCACCATCCATACTGCGCAGGCCACCTTCATCGATCGCGGTACCGAATTTGGCGTCGCGGTGCGTTCAAACGGCGACTGCGAACTATTTGTTTTCGACGGACGCGTGGATTGCCAACTGCCGGCCACTTCGCAACCAGTGGCGGTCCTGCAAGGTCAACGTGCGAAAGTCACGAACGGCCAATTGGTCATGGGCAGCGAGCGGAACTCAGCTACGTCGCCGGGTGATTCCGCCCAGGGCCAGAACCCGACCGGCGTGCATTGGATACCAACATCGGCCGGTCGCGGAGGAGACTGCTACGTCGTGGGCGATCGAGAGCGTTTTGCGACGCCTGACCCTCCCGGACTGCTGCTCGTCAAAGAGCCGATCGAGGGCGAGTACTGGGACACCTGGCGTCGGCATGCGTACCTCATGTTCGACCTCTCCGGGATCGATCCGGACCATGTTGAGTCCGCCGAGTTATTCCTCAGCATTGCTGACTCCGAACTCGGCTTCGCAGGTCGCTGTCCAGACGTCACCTTTGGCGTCTACGGTGTGATCGATGAGCGGCTGGACGCCTGGGATCGCAATCCGGACCGCTGGGATGCGGCGCCGGGGCACGCGC
>JBGSIP010000355.1:0-2895 GCA_041742495.1 Planctomycetaceae bacterium | reverse complement strand
CGCTGCCGCGGATGTGGCCCACCGCGATGCGCGGACGGTGCTGCTGCGCACAGACGCAGCGGCGGAGTTCGCGGCGGTGAAGCCGCTGATCAAGAGTCTGGCTCAGTCCCGCATTCCCGAGTTCTCACTGGCAGTACTGCCGCAGGAGCCACGCTAGCATGGCCCGGCAGTGGCGGAGCGCTTCCGCGTCGAAATTCGGCGGCCTGGGCACCATGACGCCGATGATCGACGTCGTGTTCCTGCTCTTGATTTTCTTCGTGGTGGCTTCCGTGGGACAAACGCGCGAGCAATCATTGCGTGTCAGGCTGGGAGCCGGCAGCACTGCCCCGGCCGATCTTCCCCGTGAATTCACCACCTCGACACAAGTCTGGATTCACGTCAGCTATGATCAAGCCAGCAGTCGGACATCCCTGCGACTGGGCGAGCGCCCGGTGGCGACTTTGGCGGAATTGATTGCGTTGCTGCAATCACTGGCGGAACTGGCGCCCGAGAACCCCGTGATCCTCGATATCGACGACGATGTCCCGGCCCGGGAATTCATCGCGGTCTACGACGCGTGTCGTCAGTTGCCGCTGGAGTCGATCAGCTTCGGCATTTGATGCGGACATCGCGGCGCGGTGATGATGTGGCCCAGGCGAATCAGAATGAGCAGGCAGGTATGGCGGAGGTGATCGATACACACGCGCATCTCGATGAACCTTCGTTGCGACAGGAGTTGGACGAGATCCTGGACCGGGCCCGGCAGAATGGGGTCGTCGCCATCGTGACCATCGGCACCGACGCCGCCAGTTCCGAGCGGTCTGTTCTGCTGGCGGAACAATATCCCGAAGTCTTTGTGGCAGTTGGCATCCATCCCAACTATGTCGTCGAAGCTGGTCCCGCGGACTGGGACCGTATTTGCGAACTGGCTCAACACCCGCGCGTGGTGGCCATCGGTGAGACCGGGCTCGACCAGTATTGGGACAAAGCCCCGCTGGCGCTGCAGCAGGATTATTTTCGCCGGCACATTGAACTGTCGGCCGCTGTTGGCAAGCCGTTTATTGTTCACTGCCGCGACGCGGAACGCGAAGTCGTGGACCTGCTGACCCAGCTGGCAGGCGCGAGCCCCTTGCGCGGGGTCATGCATTCACACTGTGCCAGCGTTGAAGCGACAGCCCGGTGTCGAGAACTGGGCCTGTGGTTCTCGTTTTCGGGTATGGTGACGTTCAAGAAGAACGCCGCGTTGCGTGACCTGGTGGCCAGCCTGCCCGGGGATCGCTGGATGGTGGAGACGGACTGTCCTTATCTGGCCCCGGAACCGCATCGCGGCAAGCGGAACGAGCCGGCTTTTGTGCGGCACGTGGCAGAGGTACTCGCGTCCCACCAGCAGCGGTCGGCCGAGGAGGTTGCCGCCGCCACGACGGCTACGGCCCGGCAGTTCTTCGGAATCTGATCCGGCCGCTCCGGCAAACTTTGCAAAATCCATCTTTCGCTGCGGAAAGCATTCGTGCTATTTCGCCCGCGAGGTGTTGCTCCAACCCGTATTCGGGTGCGACGGTTTGGTCGGGATCGACCGACTCACAATCGCGCCTGCTGCAGGAATCGACATGCAAGAGCTGGGCCAGATTGAGCGGTGGATTCGTCGCGAGACCCTGGACGGTGTGGCGTTCGTGGAAGTTCCCACGTGGCCGCGGATTCCGGTGCTGTGGCTGGATGACCTGTTATTGGCTTCGGAAGGCTGCTGTGGTTCGCCCCGCGCCTGGTCGCTGGTCACGGTGTCCGGCTTCACGGCGATCTTTCTGACGCTGTTGCTGTTTCTGCATGGGCAGTCCACAGCGAATGCGAGGATCAGCCGGCCTCCCATCTTGCGGGGAGCCCCCATCGCGCTGAACCCAACTCCTGCGATCCCGACGATGCCCACCAGTATTCAGCCCACGGTGGTCGGAGCCCCGATCCTGGTCATGTCGCGGCAATGGTTTACGAGTGGCAACCGGCAAACGAAGGATGACGATTTCTTCTCCATCGCCCGCATTGGCAGCCACTTCACACGCAACAAGGCAGCGACGCGCTTCAATCAGTTTGGCGATCTGCTGGGGAACCCCGGTCTGGCGCAGTGGCGCACTGCGGCCCTGTTTCCACGCGATTTCTTTTCGCTGTCCGGAGCGTCGTGGGATCCGCGTCCGCAGGACACCGGCGACATTATTGGCAACCTGTTCTCCACCCCCAGCGCGCGGTCCTGGCCGTCGTCCCGCACGGTCTCACTGGACCTGCTGCAGGCTCAGTTGCTGGATGAGGGGATCATTCGGCGTACGGTGACCATCACCAGCCAGTCGCAGCCTCCGCTAGATCAAGTCGAGATCATGGAAGCGGTTTCCGATCAGGATGGCTTGCCCGTCCCCGTCGGCCAGGAGCGACTGGCCCCAGCGATGTGGACCTATGCCGACATTCGCCAGGGAGAATTCCGCAAAGTCTCGCTGGCCCTGCGCCCTGGTGCGCAGACCTCGGCGGTGCAGGCCATCACACGGGTTCGCAGCTCCGCCAGCGTGCAGGCCGGGACTCGCGTGAAACGTCCCAGTCTGCTGATGGCCTTTGATGGTCCGACTGGGGCCACGGTGGGGGCAGCCGTCACGGTGCGGTGCAGTGTGCGGAATGTGGGGACGGAACGGTTTCCGGAGTCGATCATTCGTGTGCTGATTCCTCGCGCGGTGGCACACGCCGCGGGTCAGGAATTGGAACGGTCATTGCCCGCCTTGCCCCCCGGTGAGTCGACCTCGTTCCCCATCACAGTTTCTGCCGTGCGCAGTGGTCCAGCGCCATTTACCGGTATGCTGTATCTGTTCGATCAGGACTTTCGTCAGGAAATCTCCGGGGCGGCACACGCCCTGATGATCAGCGACGCCATTGCCACGAATCGCG
>JBGSIP010000354.1:0-4124 GCA_041742495.1 Planctomycetaceae bacterium | reverse complement strand
CGGAATATCTGGGTCCGCGAAATCCGGCTGACTCCGGAAGTTGACCCCTCACTCCCCGCCTACGTTCCGCCAGTCAAGAACAAGCCGAAGCCCGCCGCCGATGCCCAGGCTCCCGGTGGCAAACAGCCAAAGCCCAAACGGAATCCCAAAGCGAACGGGAAGAGCGCGGAAGAAGTAACTCCCGCCGACCCCCAGCCGGCCGGTCCGTCGTCCGACAAGGCCAAGTCACCTACCAATCCCTGACCCCAACTCTTGGACCGCTCAGCGACGCTGGCCTGCCGTCGATCATCGGCTGTGGTTCACTGGTGTTGTGCGGTCCTGGTGAAGAGCTTTCCGGTTATGGCGAAGAAAAAAGCCGCTCCACCCGCCACAACGGAATCCATCCGCGAGCAGCGGCATCGTCTCAACATCAAGTCGTTCCTCGTCGAGCCGGGATCGAAATTTCGCCTCGCCGATCAGGATCCGGCATTTACCGACGGTTTCGCCGGCAAGAAGGAAGCGCGCGGAGCGCTCCTCGATGACGTGACGAATCTGGCCCATGCGCAGGAACTCCTCTGGGCCAGCCAGACGCATTCACTGCTGATCATTCTGCAGGCGATTGACGCCGCCGGCAAAGACGGAACTATCAAGCACGTCATGTCGGGGGTCAATCCACAAGGGGTGGACGTTTACTCATTCAAGGCTCCCACAGACGAAGAGAAGAAGCACCACTTCCTCTGGCGGGCGCTCAAAGTTACGCCGGCCCGCGGCCGCATCGCAATTTTCAATCGCTCGTACTACGAAGAAGTGCTGGTGGTGCGCGTGCATCCCGAATTTCTGCAAGGTCAGGCGCTCCCTGCCAGCGTCTCCGGGAGACCGCTCAAGGACTTGTGGAAAAAGCGATACGACGAGATCAACGAAGCCGAACGACTGCTCGTCGACAACAACGTCTGCGTGCTCAAGTTCTTCCTCAATCTCTCACGCGACGAGCAGCGGCTGCGTTTCATCGAGCGTCTGGAAGATCCCGAGAAAAACTGGAAGTTCTCGGCGGCTGATCTCAAGGAACGGGCACGCTGGGATGACTACCAGGCGGCGTTCGACGACATGCTCAACGCCACCAGCACCGAACATGCGCCGTGGTATGTCATTCCCGCCGACCGCAAATGGTTCTCGCGCGCCGCGGTGGCAGACATCATCACCAGGAACATCGAACGCCTGAACCTGAACATGCCGGTCCTCAGCCGCGAGCAGGTGGCCGAGCTAGGTGTCTATCGAGCTCAACTCGAAAGCGAGCGAGTCCCCGGCACCGATCCAGTGCTGTGACCCGCAGGAGCAGTTGGACGCCTTTCGGCAATTCACGGCGGTCAATGCCGCCCACCTGCCCAGTCGCCGGCCACAAGAAAAACAACGCCGCTGTCACGTCATGACGACAGCGGCGGTTTGGAACCGTCGGACCGCGATTCCCGCTCGATCCTCAGCGAGAACGCAGTCCCCGTTTTGAAACGGCAAATGCTTACGAAACCGCCTTCACTTCGACTCGCTGACGTTTGGCTTCGGTCGCCTTGGGGAGTGTGACCGTCAGCACCCCATGCTTCATGGACGCGGTGAGACCGCTACGATCGAGGCCATCGCGAATCGCAAAGCTGCGTTCAAAGCGGCGGATAATTTCCGGGCCGCCGGCTGTCGACCAGGACGACTCTCCCGCCACGGTCAACACGTTCTTTTCCAGATGCACCTCGACGGCGTCCGCCGCCACTCCCGGCAGGTCGGCGGTCAGAATGTATGCGTCGGGTGATTCCACCACCCGCACTGCGGGTCGCACGGTGACGAATTGGCGAGCGTCGCGCGCGACGGCTGTTTGATTCCGCCCCGCGGTCTCGTGAACGGCGGCTGTCTGCTCGGAAGTGGCCTGATCGGAAGTGGCCAGTGTCGTGGTCTGTTCAGTCTGAGACATGGTTGGCTCCTGTCGTGGGCCACCCAGACAACAGGCTGGCCCAGTTGAATCTTGGTAGTCGGAATGAATGGCAAATCATCACTCTGCGGCGAGCCGCTCCGCGACTCAATCCGCGGAGACGGCGATCCGGTGCCGCTGTTCCGCGGGACTCTTCTTCACGGCGAGTGTCAGCACGCCATCGCGGAGTTCCGCCGTGGAGTTGGTCGCGTCAATTTCAAACGGCAAATTCCACGACCGTTCGATCGCACCGCTGGTGACTTCGTCCACCAGCAATTGGCTCCCCGCCGGGCAGGCGGGGGTGTTACGCCGCGCCGTGACGAACAGGCGCTGGCCCTCAATTTCGATGGTCAAGTCGCCAGCCTCCACCCCGGGCAGATCGCACGCGCAGACCGCCCCGTCCGCGGTCGGCCGCCACCGTGACGTCGCCGAGCCGGACACAAACATCGGCAGACTCTGATCGAACGACTTCTGGAATTCGCGCTGCATGGCATCGAGCATCTGCCATGGCTCAAACAACTGGGCCAAACGGTTGGTTCTGCAGTTCATAACGGGCACCTCCTCCTGCGTGACAGATTCCCGGACTGCCACAACGATCATTGCTGCCACGCACGCCGCGATGGCAGCTTCGTCGTCTGTCCGGTCGAGAGAAGCAGACGCAATCGACGTGCCAATTGCTCAAGGAACCGCACCAATAACGACACAAGACTCACTTCACCAGACACTTACAGAAACCATTGCCACTTCACCGGAGACTTCGCCGAACCAGAAAGCCGCCACTATGGCACCGTATTTTCGCCACTGACACCTGCCACTTCGGCCACTTTGGCTTTGCCGATTGTGACGGGAAGGGGGCACGTAGCGTGGCGCGGAACACGGCTGGAATCTGGAGACTCCAAAGACCGAACTACCTGTTTGTCACCACGCGTCGACTGCTCCGTCGACGTTTCGAATGCGCGGGCCACCTGGGAGGTGAGACCTGTCGCCGCGATCAATTCGCAATTCCGGTTCGCCTCACAGGGATGTGTCATCATGGTGGTTCGATTCGGTGGAGCCCGTCACGTGGACGAGCGCCGTCGCCGTCGACTGGCAACCACGTCGGACTTGGCCTCCACGGATTGCATGCTGGCCGAAAAGCCAGCCTCGTCAGAGACCGGCTCCGCGTCCCCATTGCATCAACTGGTGGCGGACCGCCGCTGGCGAACGGTCGTCTTGGCCGGCTTGCCGTTTCTCATTTTCTCTGCCGGACTGCTGGTCGATTTTGGCCTGACCCGCGCGTGGTTCGCCGATCCGTACGACTTTGCAGCGGTGTTCGGGCTGGCCAACGGTTCGATGTGGGAACTGGGGCCTGGGCTGATGTTGCTGTTCTGCAGCCAGATGTCCTGGGCGATCTACTGGGCTCGCAGCCAGGGCCAAGCCGATTTTGGTGGACGGTTCGCGGTCTGGTTCTGGGCCAGTGCCATCTTTCTGGTTGTCAGCATGATGGCCTGCCTGGGACTGCACGGGCCACTGGCGTTGGCGATTGCCGACGGGTTGCGCGTGCAACATGTGTATTCGGGACCACTGCTGTGGATCGCCCCCACCGCGGCCCTGCTCCTGCAGGTGTTGCGCGAGATGGATCAGGACATGGGCGGCTGCCGTGGCAGTTGGGCCCTGTTCGGCTCCGCTGTGTGTACGGGTGTGGCGACGGCACTTTTGGCGATGGGAGTCGGCCCAGAGTTAGCAGGCTGGACCGGCGAAGCGACGCGCGCCACGCTTCCCGTGCTCTGTCCGACCCTGTTGTTTTCCTCACTGGTGTGGCACTGCCGCTATGTGTTGCTGATTGATGCCAATCCGCCCGCTCGTCGCCGCAGCCCAGTGGCGCAAGCAGTCAAGACCATACTCCGGGTGAGCGGCTGGCTGATGACTTCGTCGGCGTTGGGGGTTGTTCGCGGGATCAAGTGGGTGACTTGGATTGGACCGTGGTCTCTTGTCGACGCCACCTTCCAGCGCCTCACCGGACGATTGTCGGCCACAGCAGTGACGGCTGAGATGGCACCGCCGACGACCATCACGAAATCGACCAAGAGTTCAACTGCCGGCTCCAGCAAGTCAGATTCGGCCACGCCCGGCAGGGCAGCAAGAGTGGCCTCCGCCAAGTCCGACAAGCCCGCTGTCACCGCGACTAAGGCATCTGCCGCCGCCGCTGGAATTG
>JBGSIP010000353.1:0-6513 GCA_041742495.1 Planctomycetaceae bacterium | reverse complement strand
GTTGCTGGCCGTGTGCGCGGAGGCCAACCTGTTGACGATCTGGCAATGGAGCTACGTGAACCACGGCCGGTTCTACGGAGCCAACACACGCACCTATTCCCTGTGGCTGGGGGTGAACTTGCTCGAAGCGCTCGTGGCGATCGGCCCTGTGTGCGGGCTGCTGGCCGCTGGGCGTCCCTGGCGATGGCAGAACCGGGCCGAAAACGGCTGGCTCATCGCGTGTGCTGCCGTGGCCGGTTTGCTGTGGCTGTCCGGCAAAAATATGGGGGAAGCTGCGCGACTCTGGCTGCTGCTCTACCCGCTGGCCATCGCGGCTCTGGTCACCTTGCCGGCCGGACGTTGGCTCTCGTGGACCACTTGGTCCTGGCTCTATGTTGCGCAGGCCGTTGCCGCGGCATTCCTGGTCATGCGCATCGACGGCTTTGATCTGTCGCAGTTCCTGAACCCGGCCGCGAATCGCCTGTAGCCGTCATCACTCCCACCCCCGCCCCAACCGCCTCCGCGGCAGCAGCCACGGCAAGAGCCTCTCACCGCCGACTCCCGCCGGTTGCGCACGACGTTCACAACGAAGATTCGCACTATGCCGCCTGTGACGATCGTGTGTCCTGCGCGGACCGTGCCTCATTGTCCTGTGTGATCGCGTGCGGATCGTGGTTCCGCGGTCAATCCGTCGCCTGCCGAAACACGTCGCAGTGCTCCACCGTCGATACGAACTACACCCCTTGTGGGGCCACAGTGAATCTGAGGTCGCGGCTGGCGACTCACAACCCGACCGTTCCCGGGAGCGGCTTCGTTCCGGCAGGACTCTGCGATGTCCAGAACAATCTGCGCCGTCCTGACCATGACCCTCCTCACCGCGGCTGGTTGCGCCGAGGAAGAGATCACCTTCACCGAGATCCCGCGCCCTGACGAGAGATTTAGCGAAACGAGTGTCCGCGATCTGATCCGCGCCTTGTCCATTATCCCTGCCGAGCGCCGGAACGAACTGCCGCCGTTGTTTCCTCCCGTCCCCGACTGGAACCCGGAACGAACGTTGTCAGTGACCAAACTGGTGGAAGAAGAGATCGAAGCGACACGCACCCTCTGGGACGAGCGTCGTGTGGCGATGCACCTGAAGTCGCAACGTCGTTTGCAGCGCACCCTGCAGAAAATGCAGATGACCCCCGAGCAGTTCGTGGGACTGCTGGAATCGGTCGGCATCGCCTACGCGCGGCTGGCGGTTCGCGACGAAGACGAATTGCGTACCATCATTCGCAAAGGGGCCTCGCGCATTGCCCGCCTGGAAAGGGACCAGCGGACCTATGCCAGCCTGAACGAAGATGAGCGGTATGCAGTGTTCCAGTCCGCCACGTGGATCACCCGTGTCAACCGCGCTTCTCGGTTACTGCAGCCGCCGTTTGAGAACGTCGTCCTCGCCCAGCGTTTCGCGGAAGCACTTCGCTCGCTGCTGCCGGCGTCGTTTCTGGAACCACCGCTGGCCCAGTTGATCGACCGCGAAGATCAGTTGGGAATCCCCTTCGAAGAGAACGCGGAATCTGGCTATGACCTGCAATTGACCGGGACCGATCGCTCGCTGCCCGTGCGCGTCGGCACGGCACAAATTGACCGTTTGTTTGCCGATCGCGTGGATCGTCTCGCCCCTACCGAAGTTGGCATCCCCCTGATTCCGACCGACGTGGCGTCGTGGACCGACGACGGTTCCCGCTCATCGCGATACCCGACCGCGAGCAAGGATCGCCAGCCGGACGCTGTGCTCCCAGGCACCGCGCCAGCCCGTCGTCCTTGAGCCGCCGCCGGTTCACCAGCACTGACTTCAACGGGTGCCTGCCGCAGCGACAGTGGCCGCGGCCGCGGCCGACACCTGCGATTCCCGCGTGCCGCTTTACTGGCGCTCGTAGAGAATATGCATGTGCTTCTCTTCGTGGCCTTCTTCATTCACCATGAACATGGTGAACTCATACTTGCCATCGGCCACCGGTGTGGTGGTCGTTTTGTAATTCATCATGCCCATCGGTGACGCACAGCGGCCGGTCTGAGTGACCACACCTGTCGCGGCATCGGCGGTCCCTTCGAACATCAGAATGCCAGTCCCGGCATCGTCGAACCACGTGTCTACAAACTTGTTCTTAAACCGGTCATAGCCGCTGATTTCCGTGCCCGTGAAGGGCTTGCCCATCCACTGCCCGTGGAAGGTCTGCTGGAGAAAGCGGCCCCCGTAGAGCAATTCACAATGGGCGGACCCAACGTAGGTGGTGCCGGCGTCCGGGCCGGGGCCAAACATGGTCGTGGTGGCCTTCCAGTCGCCGGCCCGCTCCGCCAGCCGCGCGTGTTCGGGGCCCGGTTTTCCCAGTTCTTCCATCGCCTGCATCATCTTGGCGGTGGCGGGATCAGCCGCAGGATCGTCTGCGCAGACAGCCAAGGGGGCCAACAGCGCCAGGCAGAACCCAGTCAGCAGCCAGCGGGAGACATTTCGGTAGATAGTGGGGTGAGCTTGCATGGGCCTTCTCGTTCTGGAACGTGGAACCGAGGTCTGCGAATCACAGACTCACGGAGTGTGTATGCGTGTATACTACACTGCCCCCGGCTCGAACACAAGCGTTCGCCCACCAGAAAGTCGAGCAACTGCCCCCATGGCGATACCGCAGCCCAGCCGACTACCTACGTGCGGAACGAAAAAAAGCAACCACAGTCTGAGCGTCACTGGCTTTGCCCAGTGTTGTTCTCTCTTGGCAAACTACGGTACTGGGCGCAGCCAGTGGCACTCCCAATTGCTGCAGGTTGTGGTTGTTCAACGGGCTGCTAGCCGTGGCATGTGCGGATCAGCTCGATCAGCCGAGACACGGCTGACGTGTGTTGTCGCCCTTTCTTCGAGATGAACACAATGCGGGCCTGGCCCACCTGATCACCCAGCGAATGGCTCGACAGGGACCCCACCAGCGGGCTTCCCGGTCGCCCGGCTAGTACACCTGCCCCTAGCCCGGCGTGTACGCAGGCCAGTGTGAATGCGCTGTTGTCCGTTTCGGCGATGACGCGCAAGTGGTCCAGCAGTCCTTCGCGATGCAGGGCCTGTTCCAGCAACCTGCGTCCATACGTGGCTCGATGTCCCAACACCAGCGGGTGTTTGACCAACTCTTTCAGGCTGATCTGCTTCAGTCGCGCCAGCGGGTGGTCGTTGGGGGCCACGGCCAGATAATCGACGTCATAGGCCCTCTCGGCGGACAGCTCGCCAGGCAACATGCCGGGACCAGGCTCCAGTGACAACGCAAAATCGGCCTGGTCATCGGCCACCATCGCCTGCGACTTCTTGTCGTCGCCGTGCGCAATGCGTACCAGCACGTCCGGGTACTCCGCATGAAACGTGCGCAACGGTTCGCCCAGGTCTTCCAGCATCATTCGTGCACCGACCACCACCCGGACCACGGCAGGCAACGTGCCGTCATGTTCGCGCAGAAGTGCGATGGTCGATTCCAGCCCCGCCAGCAGAGGATTCAGTGCGTTATAGAGCAGATGCGCGGCCGGCCGCGGTGCGATGCGGCGCCCCTTCCGCTCGAACAACTCCGTATCGTACCGCCGCTCCAGTGCCCGCACCTGGGCCCAGATCGTCGGGACGGACAGACGCAGATCGCGTGCGGCCGCTGAGTAACTCTGGCGATCGACCACGGCACAAAAGGCGCGAATTTGCTGCACACTCAGGTCGTCGACGGCGCGACTCTGTTCGGAGGTCTCTTCGGGGGCGGGGGCGGCAGGCTTCTTGCGAGCCATAATGAAAACTCTCTGTTGCGGATGAAAAATGCCGGCATTCCAGAATACTATTCTCTGTTATTCAATTGTGTCAAAAGATATCGGGTGATAGTCTGACAAAAATTTCCTGGACAATTTCGCGATTTATCCTGCAGGATTATTTCATGCTGTCACGAACGCTCGTCGCGGCGGCCATGTTTCTCTTGTCTGTTCTGCTGTACGTCGATCGCACTTGCATTTCGGTCGCCAAGGGGGCGATCCAGAAGGACTTGCACCTTTCCGACACGGAAATGGGATTCGTGTTTTCCGCGTTTTCCCTGGGGTATGCCCTGCTGCAACCGGTCGGTGGCGGGCTGGCTGACCGGTTCGGACCCCGGGTCGTGCTGGCCACCATCGTCACCATCTGGTCGTTCTTCACGGGTCTGACGGCCGTGGTCCGCACGTTTGTCCCGCTGCTGATCGTCCGTTTTCTGTTTGGGGCCGGCGAGGCCGGTGCCTTTCCGGCCATGGCTCGCGCCACGTACTCGTGGTTTCCGCCCGATCGCCGCGGCCTGATCCAGGGCATCAGCTTTTCGGGTTCGCGCATCGGGGCGGCGTTCGCCATGCCGCTGTTGGGGTTTGGCATCGAGCGTTGGGGCTGGCGCGAGGTCTTTGTCGCGCTGATGCTGGTTGGCTTTGTCTGGGCCGTATTGTGGGGGCTCTGCTTTCGCGATTCGCCGCGCTCAGCGTCCCCCTTTGCCGTTCCTCCTCCGCCGCCGAAACGACACGACGTCGCAGCCTCCGGCCGGGGAATCGGTTGGCAGATTGCCAGGTCTGGCAATGTCTGGCTGATGTGCGCGCAGTACTTTTGCTCCAACTTCACGTTCTTCTTCTGTCTGACGTGGCTGTATCCACACATCAAAGAGGCATTTGGCCTCTCGTCAGTCAATGCGGGCTGGCTCGCCTCTGCCCCGCTGCTTGCCGGTGCGTTTGGCAACTGGACCGCCGGCTTGATGGTCGATTCGTTGTTTCGCGCGGGACGCCCCGTCTGGTCGCGACGGTTGCCAGCGGTCATCGGGTTCATCCTCGCCGCAGTCGGCATGTATGCGAGCACCTGGCAGACCGAAGCCATTCCGGCCGTGTGCTGCCTGTCGCTGGCCGTGTTTGGTGCCGACATGACGCTGGCCCCGTCGTGGGCGTTTTGCATTGATATTGGTGGCCGGCGTTCCGGGCTGATCAGTGGCCTGATGAATATGGCGGGCAACATCGGCTCGTTTGTCACGTCGCTCGCCTTTCCGCTGCTGCGACAGTGGGCGGGCGTGGATCCCGCAGCGAAGGGCTTGACCAGCGAAGACAATCTGTTCTTCTATGTCGCCGCGGGGCTGAATCTCCTGGCCGCAGTGCTCTGGTTCGGCGCAAATCCAACCCGCACGCTGATTGTCGAACCTCCACCCGCCACAGGTGCGGAACCCTCAACATGACCGAACGCCTGTGGAAAGGTCTGTGCATCGGCGCGGGCTATTTTTCGCGGTTTCACCTCGATGCGTGGCGGCGAATTCCACGCGCCCGGATCGTCGCCATTTGTGATCAGGACGGCGCAAAATCGCACCAGTTGGCCGCCGAATTCCAGGTTCCGCAAGCGCATGACCAGCTGGAACGGGCGCTCGCCGACGTCGACTTCGACTTCATCGACATCATCACTCCTCCAGCCAGTCACCTGCCGCTGCTGCAGCGGCTAATTGGTCTGGGTAAGCCGATCATTTGCCAAAAGCCGCTGGCTCCCGACTTTGCCACTGCCTTGGCGATTCAGCAATTGTGTCGCCGCAGCCAGACCCCTGTGATGGTGCATGAGAACTTCCGCTTTCAATCGTGGTATCGGGAAATCCGTCGCCTGATTGACTCAGGCATCGTCGGCCAGCAGTTGCAGCAGGTGACGGTCCGCACGCGGATGGGAGACGGCGGTGGTCCCGATGCCTACCTTTCCCGGCAGCCGTACTTTCGAGAGATGCCCCGTCTGCTGCTGCACGAGACCGGCATTCACTTCAGCGACACGTTTCGCTACCTGGGGGGGAACATTGCCCGCGTCTCGGCGACCACGCGCCGGCTCAACCCCGTGATTGCCGGCGAGGATTCCGCCGTCATGGTTTGCGAGTTCGAACATGGCGGTCTGGCGATCTGGGATGCCAACCGCGTGCATGTCCCGACCGCCGAGAATCCACGTCTGACGTTCGGACAGATTGTTGTGGAATGTGATCGTGGTCGCCTGAGCGTGCGCGAAGATGGTCGGCTGTTCGTGCAGCCGGCCGGTCAGCCCGAAGTGGAACACCCGTACGCCTACTCCACATACGGCTTCGCAGGCGACTGCGTACTCCTCGCGCAACAGCATTTTCTGGACTGCCTGGACCGCGGCGAGCCGTTTGAAACCAGAGTGGATGACTATCTGCAGTCGCTGGCGGTCATTGAAGCCGCCTACCGCTCTGCGCAACTGGGAAGCAGTGTGGCGCCGCAGTCGCTGCTGCCGCCTGCGGTAAGTGCGCAGTCTGACGAGGGACAGTCGGCAAGCGCGGCGAAGTCGGCACCCCCGCGGGAACGGATTGTCGATCTCACACGGCCGATGTCGTCCGAGGTTCCCGGCTTCCAAATGGTGCCCGCCAAATCGCTGGCCACGGATGGCTGGAACGCCACCACACTCACCGTGTACTCCCACTGCGGCACGCACATGGATGCTCCGCGGCACTTTTTGAGTGATGGTCAGACGCTGGAGGATCTCAATCTTTCGTCAGTCATCGGTCC
>JBGSIP010000352.1:0-5825 GCA_041742495.1 Planctomycetaceae bacterium | reverse complement strand
GGCCGCGCGCCAGCGCGGCGAGGGCCACTGCGCGGTGGGTGTGACTGGGGGTCACGATATCCACCACATCGCAATCGATGTCCGCCAGCATCTGCAGCGGATCTTCGCAGAGTGTCACGTGCGGATATTGTTGCGCCGCGTTGTCGCGTGTCGCGGCAGACGGTGCGGAGATCGCGACCAGTTCCGCCTCCGGATGCCCGGCAATCGCGGCAGCGTGAAACTGCCCCCATGCGCCGAAACCCGCCAGAGCAAAGCGTACGGGGTTGGTCATGAGACAGATACCAGTGGGGTCTGTTTGAGGCGGTGAAAAGTCAGCAGCGAATCACCCGCGGAAAGGTTGAGCCGCGAAGAGTGAACAGTGCAGGTTCAGCTTAGAAATACGAGGGTCCATCATGTGCGAGGCGCGGTGGTCAGCGGCGTCACGGGATTGGCCACCCGGCGGTTCTGGCGTTCATTCAAACGGGCGCAGGGGAGCCGCGGCAAGACATACCGGGCAAACAGCTCACATTCTTCCAAGTGGGGATAACCACTCAGGATGAATGCCCGCATGCCCAAATCGAGATAGCGTTCAAGTTTCGCCAGCACCTGGTCAGGGTCACCGACAATGGCGCTCCCGCAACCGCTACGCGCCAAACCGACCCCGCTCCACAAGTGTGGTTCCAGGTACAAGTCAGGGCTCGCCGCACGCAAGGCGTCCTGCCGCTGGACTCCCGCACTGTTGGCATCGAGTGAACGCTGTTTAATTCTTTGCCCCTGCGTCAGATCCAGCCGCGAAATCAGCCGTTGCGCAGCCGCTTGCGCGGCGGCCTCCGTTTCGCGCACAATCACATGCGTGCGAAATCCAAAGTCAATCGTGCGGCCATAACTGGCGGCCCGCGCAGACATTTCCCGCATCGTGTCGGCGATACGATCCTCTGTCTCGGGCCACATCAGAAAGACGTCGCAGTGTTGCGCGCACAGGTCCTGTGCGGCGGGCGAGATGCCGCCAAAGTACATCAGCGGCCCGCCATGCTGCTGAAAACACTGCGCGGGTTCGGACGTGGGCAATTCAAACTGGTAGTGTTCCCCCTGCCACGCGCAGGGGCCCTGTGTGCTCCAGAGCCGTTGCAGAATCTGGATCACTTCACTGCTGCGGCGATACCGTACGCTGCCATCAACTCGCGTGCCGGGCCAGTCAGACGAAATGATGTTGATGCACAGCCGGCCTTCCAGAATGTGGTCCAAGGTCGAGATGGCCCGCGCCAGCATTGGCGGCCAGACCTCTCCCATGCGCAGGGCCACGAGCAGATTGATTTGCTTTGTCTGGGGACCGACGGCTGCCGCCAGAGTCATCGCGTCCTGTCCGGCGATCCAACCCGACGGCAGCAGAATATTCTGGTAGCCCAACTCATCGGCGTGGCGCACGATGGCGCTGCAGTGGGCATAGCTGGAACGCAGGTGGTCAGCCGGCACGCCGAGGAATTCGTAATCATCCCCGCACAACGCTGCAAACCAGCCAACTTCGCACACGCGGTCGGTTGTTCGAATGGAAGCGGAGATCATGTCGGGCCCCCAGCCAACCACCGGGGCTGGCGTTTGAGGTCACTGCAAAATGTGATGGCGACATTTTTTACAGTATTGGAATTTGTGTTTCAATCGTGGCACGAGCGGCCACCGCGCGACTCGCGTCGGCGCGGCCAAGTTTGTGGACTGCCGCAGCAATTCGCTGTGATTGCGAAATTGATCCGATTGTGGCAGAGTTGTGGGGCCCGAAGAACTTGGCACGATCATGCGGCAGAGTCCGTCTGCCGCCGGGGAGAAATCCCGGAATTCACCGGAATATTCCTGCGGCCATTTCGTCCTCATGCTGCGGATCGGCTGAGGTCCTTCGACCCCTGGTTCAGCGACAGTGGGCTGACAGCGTTGCGGCGAGCGGTTTCGCTGACCAATCTTTCGTGACGTGCTCGTCCGCCTCTCTCTCCTGCTCCCAGACCTTACTCCGGACAATCGTGATGAAATACCTGCGTGAGTGGCTCCGCGTCTTGGCGGCCACAGCGACCCTGTTGGTCTTGTGCCGTTGTTCCATGGCCGACGATCGACCGAACCTCATCCTGATCTTCAGCGACGATCATGGCTGGGCTGACCTGGGTGCCCAAGGCATCCGCGACGATATTCGCACGCCCAACCTCGATGCTCTGGCTGCGAAAGGTCTGCGGGCCACGAACGGTTATGTGACGGCACCTCAATGCGTTCCCTCCCGCAGTGGTTTGATCACCGGTCGGTATCAGAATCGATTCGGCGTGGAATCCAACGGCATGCCTCTGACCGGCTTCGATGAGCAGACCACGCTCGCCACGCGGCTAAAAAATGCCGGCTATGCCACGGGCATGACAGGCAAATGGCACTTGGGAGAGCTGGCCGAGATCCCCACACACGGCTTTGACGACGTATTTGCCAATGTGGGTGCCGGACGCAGCTCGTGGGCCACGTTTGATCTGGCCGGAAATACCATTCCCGCTAGTGAAGTCACACACGGCGAGTATCACCTCGACGCGAACAGTGCCGCAGCCTGTGCGTTTATCAAGCGCCACCGTGCGCAGCCATTCTTTTTCTATGTGGCCTACCGCGCGCCCCACACGCCGCTGGATGCGCCCGAGAAATACACCTCCCGGTTCCCCGCTGAAATGCCCGCTCGTCGACGCCAGGCACTGGCGATGATTTCAGCCATTGATGACGGTGTAGGTCGGATCGTCGAGACACTGCAACAGGTACAGCTCGAGCAGCGAACGCTGATTGTCTTTATGGGCGACAACGGGGCACCGCTGAAGATTCACAAAATGGATTCACCTCTCAATGGTGACGCCGGAGGCTGGGATGGCTCGTTGAACGAACCCATGAATGGCGAAAAGGGGATGCTCAGCGAAGGGGGTATTCGCGTGCCGTGGCTGGCCTGCTGGCCGAGCGTCATTCCCGCCGGGCAGGTCTATGAACACCCGGTGATCAGCCTCGATGTGGCGGCCACCATCACAGCTCTCGCCGGGGTGGAAGTGCCTGCGGGCGAACTCGATGGCGTGAACCTGCTCCCTTATTTCCGCGGTGATCGCACCGACGCCCCCCACGAAGCACTCACCTGGCGCTGGATTTCGCAGTCGGCGATCCGCGCCGGGAACTGGAAGTTGTTGCGCGGCGGGGATCGCGAGTATCTGTTCGATCTGCAGGCCGATCCTGGTGAGAAACACAACCTGGCGGCTGAGCACCCGGAGGTGGCGGCCCGCCTGCGAACCCGTTTGTCTGGCTGGTGCGACGAACTGCAACCCCCCGGACTGGCGACCGGTCCGATGGCGGCCACTTGGACGCAGTACTTTGACCATTATTTGGAGGGGCGACTGCAGCCTCCTCCATCACCGTCGGATTTGAGTGGGTCGGAGGACCGGTCCCGACTGCGGGGCTGGCTCGGTCGCGGTATCCAATTGACAGTTGCGGATCACGTGCTGCAGTTGCGTGCAGAGAACGGAACAGAAAAAGCCAACCGAAGGGGCTTCATCACGCACAGCGACATCAAGCTCGCGGGTCCGGCAACGGCTCGCGTGACCCTCAAGTGCGCGGCAGGTCCTGTCTCCATCGCCTGGCGAACCGACAAAGAGAAGGACTTCATCACTGCCAACCGCGCGGCAGCGCAGGCCACTGACAATCCCGATTGGCAGACCGTGGAACTGTCGCTCCCGTCCACCGAACAAATCGTACATGTGCGGCTCGAGTTTCCCGCCGGCGACGTGGACATCCAGTCCATCGACATGCGGTCCCCGTCTGGCAAAACAGTCTTCCTCTGGAAATAGGTCTTTCGGCTATGCGATGGCGTTGTGCAATTTTGATGTGGAGCGCGTTATTGGCCGTGTCTGCGGTGGCGAGAAGCTCCACGGCAGCAGAACCAGAACAGCCCAACATTGTGTTCATCATGGCGGATGACTTGGGCTGGCGGGATTTGTCCTGCTTTGGCAGCACGTTTCATCAGACTCCGCACGTCGACGAACTGGCGACGCTGGGGGTCAAGTTCACTCAGGCGTATGCCGCCAACCCGCTGTGTTCTCCCACGCGCAGCAGCGTGCTGACGGGACTGTGGCCGGCCCGCACCGGGATTACCGCGCCTGTCTGCCACCTCCCCGAGGTCATTCTCGAAAAAGGGGTCCAGCCCGCTGGGGGCAATGCCCGCATGCGGGTCGCCAAGAGTGTGACGCGGTTGAAGACCGACTACGTCACCCTGCCGGAGATCCTGCGGCAAGCCGGGTATCGCACGGCTCATTTCGGCAAATGGCATCTGGGACCGGAGCCATACTCCGCACTGGAACAGGGCTTTGAAGTGGATTTCCCGCATTGGCCGGGTCCGGGTCCGGCCGGCAGTTATGTGGCACCGTGGAAGTTTCCCCCCACGATGGACGTCAAGTCGGTCCCCGGCGAGCACATCGAGGACCGCGTCTCGGAACAGATCGTCAAGTACATTGGGGAACACAAGGACGAGCCGTTCTTTATCAACTACTGGCAATTCAGTGTCCACGCTCCCTATGACGCCAAGCCCGAGGTCGTGGAGCACTATCGACCACTGGCTGACGACCACAACCCGCAGCACAACCCGCTCTATGCGGCGATGGTACACAGCCTGGACGAAGGTGTGGGCCGCGTGGTCGCTGCGATCCGCCAGCATGGCTTGCTGGAGAAGACGATCTTCGTTTACTTCTCTGACAACGGCGGAGTGAACTGGCAGGCCCTCAAACCCAAGGACAAGTCGGCCGCCCCGCCACTTGCCGCTCCGTTTGCAGAGATTCCTCCCACCAGCAATAGCCCGCTGCGCGCCGGCAAGGCGAGCGTCTACGAAGGGGGCGTGCGTGAACCGTGCATTGTCGTGTGGCCCGGCGTTGTCCAGCCTGGCACGACCAACGACACCATCATTCAAAGCATCGACTGGCTCCCCACACTGCTGGAGATGGCCCACGTGCCCCTTCCCCCCGCCGTTCAACCAGACGGCGTGAGCATCGTGCCGGCGCTCAAGGGGCTGACCGACACCGTGCACGATGCCATTTACTGTCATTTCCCGCATAGCGTGCCCGCCAACAACCAGCCGGCAGCGGTCACTGTGCGTTGTGGAGACTGGAAACTGCACCGGATCTTCGCCGGCAACGACGACGGCAGCGATCAGTTGGAACTCTACAACCTGCATGACGATCTGGGCGAAACGACCAACGTCGTCGCGCAGCATGCGGAACTCGCGACGGAGCTAAATGCCAAAATCAGCCAGTTTTTGGCAGAAACAGAAGCTGTGATCCCGCTGCTCAACACGAAATCGGAAAAGCGCAAGTAACGGGTTCGCCACGACATCGACGGAATTGCCGCGGCCTCGTTTAGTATCGTGAAACCTAAATCGCTGGAGTCGATCCCCCATTGATCGGCTCCAGCGATTATTTTTTCGCACGCCACCCGAATGAACTCGGTAGGCGCTTGACGCGATCTTCTGTCGGGGGCACACTCTTGGGAATCAACTGTTAGTAATAATCACACAAATGTCCTCTGGGGGATGCCATGCAGCGCTCACTATGCTGGCTGTTGGTTTGCAGCACCTGTGTCTCGGCGGCTGTGGCCAAAGATCCACCCCCCAAACGCCCCCCGATGACCGAGGCAGAGCGGCAGCAGCACATTCCGCCCCTCCCACCTGCCAGCCCCGCGCTCGCCGGCAATGACCTGGTCCACGCCGTGGTCGACGGAACCGTGGTGATCGAAGCGGAACACTACACCGGCCAACGGCGACACCAGATTCGCCGCTGGTATCTCACCACTCCGGACATCACTCCCACGGC
>JBGSIP010000351.1:0-2021 GCA_041742495.1 Planctomycetaceae bacterium | reverse complement strand
CGACGCCAGCCAGACGCTCCAGGCCAGACAGACGGTCACGGTCACAGACGCCCGCAGCACCTGGTGCAAGTTACGCCAACGGGTGTGCATAGTCAGTTCAGATTCTGTCCGGTGCATCCCTTGGCCCCACGCTGCCTGCCGCGGAGGCAGCAGGCCAGCGACACGTTATTTGTCCAGTGCCAACAATCGCTCGCGAGCCTTGTCCGCAAACTCTGCCGACGGAAACTCGGTCACGAGCTGACGATAAAAAGCAACGGCCTTCGCCGGTGCCCCCAGCGATTCATCACACTGGGCCGCCTGATACAGCGCCGCGGACTGCCACTCGGCGAGGCCCGTGTATATGTGATACACCCGCACGTAGTCGAGTTGAGCTTTCTGATAATCTTTTTGCATCAGGTAAGTCTCGGCCGTGTAAAAGACGGCCTGGGCGGCGGCTTTCGAGCGGGCTCCCGCCGTCACATCCAGTGCTTTGGCCAGCGTCTCGCGCGCCTGATCGAATCGCGCTTCGGCGACCCACGTCCGTCCGACAATCACCAATGCATCGGCCACGAGGGGCGATTCGGGGAAGCGCTGCTGAAACTCGTCCATGCGCTCGCGGCACAGGGCATATTGCTTGCTGCCGCGCAAGGCGTCCCCAGCCAGTAGCCACACGGCAGGGAGCCACGGTGGCGGAGCGGCTTCGAGTCGCTCGGCCCCCAGCAGTGGGGCGATGGTGGCGTAGGACTGGCCATGATCGCCCAGTTCCAGTTGGGCCTCCCCCAACCGATACGTCAGTTCGTCGGCAAAGTCAGTTCCAGGCAACTGGGGATTGGCAGTCGGAAACCGTCGGAAGTATTCACTCGCCGAGGCCGCCACGCCCGACCAGTTCTCCTGTTGTCCTTGTACGGACACGAGTTGATACCAGGCGCGCCGCTGAACCGC
The DNA here is from genome assembly GCA_041742495.1 of Planctomycetaceae bacterium. Classification (GTDB taxonomy): domain Bacteria; phylum Planctomycetota; class Planctomycetia; order Planctomycetales; family Planctomycetaceae; genus JBGSIP01. Next base: position 1,100 of record JBGSIP010000351.1, on the reverse strand, counting down.
TTCGTCTGCCGTCGCACTGGTGGCCAGACTGCCAAATTCCCGCGCGGCAACATCGGCTTGGCCGGCGGTGTAGGCGCTCTCGGCCAGAATGAGACGGGCATCGTCAGCCCGTTCGCTGGTGGGGTGCTGTTCGACCAGCATCCGAAAGATTTGATCGGCCCGTTCGTAGTTCCCCGTTTCGTAGTGCAGCAAGGCCCATTCATCCAACAGCAGATCAGCCGATTGCTGACTGTCGGCCGGTTGCAGTTGCAGTTGTTCGACGGCCTGCTGATAACTGGTGTCCGCGGCTGGCGTCTGTCCCAATCGCCGCTGAGCGCGGGCGGCCTCGCGTGCGCAGCGATAGGCCTGCAGTCCCAGCGCCAATTGTTCGGCAGAGGCGGTCGCGATCGATTGTGGATCGAGGCGATACTGCTGGTAGCCCGTCTGCAGGATGCCGGTGGCGCGATCGAACTGTGCGGCCTCCACATAGGCGACGCCCGCGGTAAAGGCAGCCTCGGCGCGTAACGACGTGGTGGCGGCTTCGAGACTCGCCAGTGTTTCGAACGTGCCGGCTGCGTCCGGGAAGAGTCCCTTGTCAAATTGAGCCCAGGCCCATCCATAGAGCGCCCGGGCATAGGCGGTCGAGCCCTTGGCCAGCGGCATCAGCGTCTGGAACGCGCGATACGCGGCATCGTGGCGATCGCTCTGCTGAGCCAGTTCTCCGACGAACAATAATGTTTCCACCAGACGCAGGTTGTCCCCGCTCGCGACCAGTTTTTCGATGGCGGCCTGGGCGGCGTCTTCATCGCCACTGCGGGCTGCCACTTTGGCGAGCACCGCCCATGCCTGTGCGGTTCCGACCGCCGAGGCCTGCGGATTCTCCTGCACATACGACCGGGCCGCCGCGGCGGCGGTCTCATCGCTGCCCGTTTCAAAGGCCGCCAGAGCCAATAGATTCCAAGCTTCTGCGCCGCCGGGTATGGTGGCGATTTGGGTGGTCATCGGCTCAAGGATCGCCACCACGCCGGGGTAGTCTTCCTGCAGATATTTGACGTGGGCCCAATGGTAGGCGGCCCGCCAGCGGAGTGACTCGGGCAAGCTGGGATTCTCGGCCACGGCAG
>JBGSIP010000350.1:0-2863 GCA_041742495.1 Planctomycetaceae bacterium | reverse complement strand
CCTTCAAAGACATCGGAGATGGCACCTCGAACACGTTGATGCTGGCTGAAACGCGGGAAGAGAATGCTTCTGTCTGGATCGACGGCACGAGTGCCGCTGTCGCCGCGCGGTGGCTGGCGCTGGTCCCCCCGACGTTCGCGGGGAACTCCGTCTCGATCAACTATGAGCCATACTTTCCAGGAGGGGTCTTCCCCAACTCCATCGGGCAGAACTGGGGCCCCTCCAGCCTGCACCGCGGCGGCGCGCAACACCTGTTGTGCGATGGCTCGGTGCGATTTCTGTCGGAGAGTCTGGATGTCACCGTGTACGACGCGCTGACCAGTCGCAACGGAGGAGAACCCGTTGGTGAATTTTGATCTGTGATCCCGCCTGTTATGCTGACGAGTGACCCGCCCTGCTCCGGTTGAGAGTTGCGCGGCGGGAATTCAGTCAGCGATCATCCGCGTCGTTCACGGAGAGACATTCCATGCGCATCCAGACGGTTCTGGCCCACATGTTGCGCCGCCTGACGGGGGCGATGATCGCGGCGATTTCGGTCTTGGGTTCGACTCTCGCTGCCGGTGCCGGGCAACCGAACGTCATCCTCATCAATTGCGATGACTTGGGTTATGGCGATCTCGCGTGCTACGGCGCGTCGGATATCCGCACGCCACATCTGGATCAAATGGCTGCGGAGGGGACCCGCCTGACCGATTTCTCCGTGACGTCGGCCCTCTGTACCCCCTCACGAGTCTCTTTGATGACGGGACGTTATCCGGGTCGCGCTGGTTTGGGTCGCGGCGTTCTGCGTCCTTCCGCGACGACGGGGCTGCCCGCGGAAGAGATCACCGTGGCAGAAGTGCTGCAGAGCGCCGGCTATGCGACTGGCGCCATCGGCAAGTGGCACCTGGGTTTTGAGCCCCAATTCCTGCCCACGAGTCAAGGTTTCGACAGCTATTTCGGTGTCCTGCACAACCTCGACAAGCCGGAGACGGTTCTTTTTGAGGACGAAGGGGGCATGCCGGTCGTCCGCTGGGATGCCGCCACGGGGAAGAATGTCGTGGTGAAACGGCCCGCGGTCCCCAGTGAAATGACAGGCCTGTATACGGCCGAAGCTCTGCGATTCATCGCTACACATGCCGACGCGCCGTTTTTCCTGTATCTCGCACACGCCATGCCGCATTTGCCCTTCGACGCGTCGGCCCCGTTTCTGCATGCCTCGGGACGGGGACTCTATGGGGACGTCGTGCAGGAACTGGACGACAGTACTGGCCAGATCCTGGCCGAGTTGCGCCGTCGCGGGCTGGCGGAGCGCACCCTGGTCATCTTCACCAGTGACAATGGTCCTGAGCGCAAGACGCCCGGCACCGCCAGGCCCCTGTCTGGCTCCAAACACACGGTGTTCGAAGGTGGGCTGCGCGTGCCGTGCATTGTGTGGTGGCCGGGTCACGTCCCCGCCGGGCGGGTTTGCGACGAATTTCTAAGCACACTGGACCTGCTGCCGACGCTCGCGGCGCTGGGCCAAGCCCCCCTGCCTCCTGATTTGCGGTTGGACGGAGCAGACAACTCCGGGGTTCTGCTCGGGCAACCCGGCAGTCAGTCGACACGCCACACGCTGTATTCCCTATATGGCTACCAGGTCCGCGAATTTCGGTCGATGCGACAAGATCATTGGAAACTTCACCTCACCGATCCACCGGCGCTGTACGACCTGGCCAGCGATCTGGGAGAGACCACGAATGTCGCCTCGGCTCATCCGGACGTTGTGGAGTCGCTGCAGAAAATGGCCCAGGCGACTCATGCCGATACGTTTGGCGAATGAGACCGATCCCGTGGCGACCAACGCTTGAGTCAGCCGCCGCCTCACTGTGTGTGACTGGAAAGTATCGCTAATCTTGGGGAGGAGCGTTGGCGTACGGACTTTCGGCCAGTCGAGTCGACGGTACGCCGGTAACACTGTGCAAAGGGTGAGGGCTGCAACGTGGCGGAAGATCGCTTGAATTCGCAATGGTGTGCCGAAAAACTCAAGGCGCTGGGTGAGCCCACGCGCCTGAGAATTGTCGATCTCCTGCGCGATGGCGAGCGGCCGGTGGGTGACATTGCGCATCTGCTGAACGAAGAAGTCGTCAACGTGTCGCATCACCTGGGCATTCTGTTTCACGCCGGGCTGGTGGAAAAAACCAAAGAGGGTCGATTCATGAAGTACCGGCTGCACACCGAGGTGATGCACCGGTCGCGGGACGGCAGTCAGCAGTTGGATCTGGGCTGCTGCCGATTGCAGGTCCCACGGCAGGCGTGAGTCTTTGTACTGCATCTCGGGGTGCGTGAATCGCCCGCGGGCAGTATGACGGGAAATGGTCAGGAACACGGCGGGCGAACGATACAGTCCGCCGAAGCAATTCGGGTCATGTTATTCGTGTTTCTCACATGATGACCGTTGCGTTTCGCCATCAGAGGCGGATTGGTCCGTGAGCGGACCGCCATTCTTGATGGTTGCCCGAGGGTTCTTGACCAGAGCGCTGGTCGCCGAATCTCCCGCCAAGAATTCGCCTTGGTGCTGATCACTCCGCCGGTTCGTTCGCGAGATGTGTCCGCCGCAATCGCATGGGATGTATCTCCTTGCGAGGACAGTGTATCAGTCGCATTGAAACTCTGAATCTTGGAACTTCGGGAGCAAAACTCGCATCTGCTATTGCGGACAAAGCATTAGAATATCAGGATGTCAAAGGAATGATTCTGTGTCTATTTGTTGAATATCGAGTCGTTTGCACCAAGGGGTAAGTCATGCAGAGAAGACAGCAGCGGCCGCATGCGGGCGGGTTTACACTGATCGAGTTGCTGGTGGTGATTGCGATCATCGCCATCCTGGTGGCGTTGCTGCTGC
>JBGSIP010000349.1:0-1603 GCA_041742495.1 Planctomycetaceae bacterium | reverse complement strand
CCCGTGCCCGGTCTCCGCTGGCCGCCGGCCACCTGCTGCCGCAGATTGTAGCGCCCCGTCCAGTGTGAAAGCTGTCTCCCGGCGAGAATTCGCCCGAGTCAGCCACCTGTTCACATTCGCCCCGCCGACGGGCGTCGTGTGCACTCCCGTGAGCGGGGAGTCGCACTTCACCGATTGGGGAACACGATGCCGAACATCAGATACGCCATGGCCAGCGTGAGCAGCAGATTCAACGACTGTCCCACGAGATACAGGACCAGCGGCTTGGAGTTGCGGACCGGCTTGAACAACTCCGCAAAGTTCGATTCCAGCCCAATCGACACAAACGCCATCCCGAAGCACCATTCGCGGAAGACTTTCGCGGGCCCACTGGTCACACTGTCGACGATCAGATCGCCACCCAGCGTCCCCGATTCAATCCAGGTGAAGATCGCCGACGCGGCCAGAAATCCCAACACGAACTTGGGAAACCGGTACCAGATTTCGCTCAGCCCCGGGCGCTCGCGCGCCGCATCGCGCTCGATCGTTGTCACCCAATATGTGGCGACACCCAAGGCGACCACGCCAATCAGAATGTTCTGAATCATCTTGACGGTGATCGCGACCTCCGCGGCTTCCTTGCCGAGGATGGCACCTGCTGCGGCGACCGCGCCCGTGGAATCAATGGTCCCGCCGATCCATGCTCCCCCGACGGAAGGTGAAAGCCCCAGCGCGGCTGCCGCCAGCGGCATCACCAACATCATGACCGCGGTGAAGGCGAGCGACAGGCTGATGGCCAGTGTCAACTCTTCGCGCTTGGCCCGGCAGGCGGCAGCCGTCGCAATCGCCGCGGACACACCACACACAGACATATCCGCCGAAATGGTCATGTTGAGCGCCGGAGATTCCATCCGCAGCACGCGCTGACCAAACCAGAATGTCGAAATCAGCACAATTGGCGTCACGATCCACGACACGCAGATGCCCGGTAGTCCCAGGGCCAGTAGTCGATTCAGCAGAATCGTCGCCCCCAACAGTACCAGACCGGTCTTGATATACAGCTCGGTCCGCACCGCGGGACGCAGCCACTGCGGCGTGCCGACGGTGTTGCTGATGAGCAGTCCAATCAGCAGCGTCCACAGCGGATATTCGAGATTCCACTCCGCGATTACCTGCTGCTTCGTCACCACCAGTCCCAACAATGTGAGCGCAAAAACAACCACAAACGCGCCGGCGAATTTCATCGCAGAGCCCCCTTCGCACCATGTCACCACGGCAAACAGGGTCCCCAGAATCACCAGAACCACAGCCAGCTTGCCCCATGCCGCGGGAGTTGTGCCCACAGCATCCAGCGGCCGCTGCTGCCACGACGAAACACTGCCGAGCCAGCCGGTCAGCGGGTTCGGTACCGCCTCTTTGACCAGCTTGGACAACTGCGCCTTGTGAACCGTGGGGTCGGCATCAAGCTGAGTGACGACTGCGTCTCGCACAGCCGACACCCGTTCCGGGAAGTCGGCCGGACGTGCCGCCAGAACCGTTCCCACACTGGCTGCCAGCAGCACGGCAGCGACCCAGATGGCGGCGATGTCTTCGCGTGCATACCACGCCACGGCCGGTCTCACCT
>JBGSIP010000348.1:0-2403 GCA_041742495.1 Planctomycetaceae bacterium | reverse complement strand
TTGCCACGCTGCAGCGGTGGCCATGCACTCAGCGGAGGTTCACACGCTGCCCCGGAGCGGGCGGGACTATAGGCCGAAGATCCGCCGGGGATCAATGTGAGGTTGCCGGCCGGCCGGCAAGGTGACCAAAGGCCGACAGAGTGACTGGCGGCCGGAACAAACCTTGCCGGAATAGACGCCCGCCGGAACAGACGCCCGCACAACGCCGCCACCCCGCTGTTTCGCATCCCTGCCACGGCGGATACGGCATGACCATTCCACCGGGATGATTAAACGCGTCGCACCACTCACTACTGGCTATCCGAACTGGGGTGGTTGCGCCGGCGCGGTTTGGAGCGTGGCGGAAGCATGCTCTCCTGATGGGGACCGTTTTCTGTTTCTGACCGGACGTAGTTTTCCAACATCGTCCGCGTGGCGGTGAGAATCTTGGCCCGCAGCTCAGAAGGCTGCTCCACGACCGCTTCCGGTCCGTAGCCCATGATCCACCAACTGATCTCCTCCAGGCCATCCACTGTGACTTCAAACAGCAGCGAACCGTCCGGCTGGCGTGCGGTCCGTTGCGTCTTGTGCCAGACGACTTCCGCGACATTGGTGGCCACGCGGGGGGAAAATCGAACGATCACCGTCGCGTTGCGCTCACGACCGCGGATGAGATGCCAGGCGTTGCCCAGATGCTTTTCCAGTGTGAACCGCCGCGGAATGCGGTAGGTATAGCCCGTGAGTTCCACCCGTTGGATTCGCGAGAGGTTGAACAGCCGGACTTCGGCATGGACCGTTGAACGGCCGACGACGTACCAACTGCGGCGGCTGAAGAACAGACTGTACGGACTGAACCGCGTGGAGATGACTTTCTTCTCCGAGACGCTCTCGTAGGTCAGCCGGACGCATCGTCGTTCCCGCAGGGCATCCTGCAACTGGCTGTAGACCTGTTCGGCGCCGGGCAGTGGATTGCGGGCATCGAGCCGCAACTGGATCAGTCCATTGATATCGCCCACATGTTCCTGCAGCGACCTCGGCAAGGCCCCGTAGAACTTGTGAATGGCGCTGCGGGCCGCCGAAAGCAACGGGAGCCCGTCACCACGATTCCCCAGCGACTCGCTCATCACCAGCATGGCGAGCGCCTCGTCGACGGTCAGCGAGGCGGTGGGGGTCAGCGTCGGGCCGCGAAACACGTATCCATTGCGATCTTCATCGAAGACCACGCCCAATTCGGCGGCCTTGAGTTCTTCCAGATCACGAAAGATCGTCCGACGATGACGTCCAAGTTCCTGGGCCAATTGGTTGACGTTGTAGCTGCGACCTGTCTGCAGCATGAACACAATCGTCAGCAACCGGCGGCGGCGGCTATGACTTGATGACACGAGTGCGCATTCTCACGGCGCGGCCGGGCCGTCTGGGCAACCAGAGCAGCCTGACCGTGCGGTCTGTTCGACATTGTTGTCTGACCAGTGAGGCGCGTGCGCAAATGAGATGGCGATTGAATCGCGGGCGCCTCGTCGGAGATGCTAGTGATGCCCCACAGACGAAAGCGACCGCGAATCTCTCGCGTTGATGACATCCGGACTCGCCAGAGAGGCAACCGGCACTATCGCGCCGACTGTGACGGTTGCGCCAGCCCAAAACACGGGGAATTACCTGCCTTTGGACGGGAAGTACCCAGTGCCAAGACAATCGCAACCTGTGCTTTTGAACAGTCGTTCGCGCCGGGCACTGTCCAGGAACCAGTGCATCGCTCAGCCGGGAACCGACTGAGACCCTCGGGTCGAAGTCACTCAACAATGAGCATCCGCGAGGTCGGCGGTGTCGTCGCCCCGGAGACTGGCACGATGTGACCGCGACCGGGCCCCGAGGAGTTCCCGGTGGGCCGCGGCTGACCAACGACGTTCCGATCGGTGGATCGCGGTGACAGATCTGCCGAGGGAGTCGTGCCCGTCGAGGAATCGGACTGCTGAGGCATGGCGGGCGTCGGTTGCTCCACCGGAGTCGGACTGGCGGCGGGGCCCGGCGAGGGGGCGGGGACCGGCAGTGCTGACTCCTCTGCCGGTGGTGGCAAGGTGGCCTCCTGAACAAAGCCAAACGAGGTGATGGGGGCCGGGTTTGCGAAGATCTGCGGATCGCACTCTCCGGAGCCTTCCAGTTCGATCGCGTGGCTGCGGGCCCAGGCGCGATCCAAAGCCTGGTCGTAGGCCGCCGGGCACCAGTTGCCTTCAAACAGCGAGATGTTGTTGTGCCGCAGCAGCGTCCCCTTGCGGTATTCAAAATTCATGAGCGCCGTGTTGTACTGTACGATGCTCTGGTAATACGCGCTTTCCGCGGCAGCCAGGCTGTCCTGAGCCCGCAGCGAGCGGTCAATCGTATCCTGCCCGTACTGGTACTGGAGTTCCTGGGCAATCAACTGGCTGC
>JBGSIP010000347.1:0-3682 GCA_041742495.1 Planctomycetaceae bacterium | reverse complement strand
AGCGGGGAGTCAGCCTGCGGGCGCGCAGCGGGCGCACCGTGCGTGTCGGTCATGTCGGACTTTCGATTCGTGGCAATCTGGAGGTCGAGAGAGTCCCCCGCGTCACGAGCCAGCCGATTGACGACTCAGGTCACGAGTGCTTCGAGGGCTTGCTCGCGAGTCTCGTAAATTGCCCAAACGGTGTCCAGTGCGGTAATCCGCAGCAGTTCGCGAGCCAGCTTGCTCGGCCCGCACAGCACCAGTTCCCCACCGCGGCTTTTCACCAGTTTGTGGCACCGCAGCAGCAGGGCCAGGAATACCGAGCCGAAGTAACCGACTTCACTCAGATCGACAATGACCAGCGGAACCTCCTGCTCCCGCAGGGGACTCATGACAATGGAGGCCGCCTGCTCGATCAGTTCCCAGCTCATGGACTCGACATTGCTGGCGGGCGTGATGACGACGACGTCGCCATGCCATTCCAACTGAAAATCGTCCTGGTAGGTATTCATGTTCGCGGGCCGTTGCTGCGTCCGGGGAGACCGAGTGCGTGGCTGCCGCAGCAACAGACATCATGGTCAGCCGGGGGGCAAAACGCCAGCGTTCGCCGTTTTTGCCGTGGCCAGCCGGCCCGCTGTGGCTTGCAGGATCTTTTCAAACAGTTGTGGTTTGCGGATGGGCTTTGTTTCGTATTCCGAACATCCAGTAGCCAGACAGCGCTCCCGCTCCCCGTTCATGGCGTGGGCCGTCAGTGCGATGATGGGAAGCGTTTCGCCCGCCGCTCGCAGGTTGGCCGTCGCGGTATAGCCGTCCATGACTGGCATCTGCATGTCCATCAGCACCAGATCGTAGGGTTGATTGGAGGCCTGGGCGGCGCGAAATTTCTCGATGGCGACGGCTCCGTCTTCGGCAATGTCCACCTCGGCTCCGGCCTTGTTAAGCACAAACTTGACAAGCTTTTGATTATCAGGTCCGTCTTCGGCATACAGAATTTTCAGCCCCTGCAGCGGGTGGGCCGGCGTTGTGGGTTCGTTTGCCTTCGTCGAAGGCGGTCGGTGAGTGATGAGACCCGACAGGGGACAGATCAATTCTGTTTCCTGGCCCACATGGATCGTCAGCCGGAAGATGGTGCCCTTGTCGGGCATGCTGGAGACCAACGTGACGTCCCCTCCCAGTAGTCCAGCGAGGCGGCGGGAAATGATGAGCCCCAGTCCCGTGCCACCGAATTTGCGAGACATCGACGAGTCGGCCTGGGAGAACGCCTGAAACAGTCGTTCGCCCTGCTCTGCGGGAATGCCGATGCCGGTGTCGACCACATCGACCTGCAGGTTCGGATCGAGGTAGCGGACCCTCAGCGTCACTCCCCCGACCTCTGTGAATTTGATGGCGTTGCCCACCAGGTTGACCAGAATTTGCCGCAGGCGCATGGGATCGGAGTTGACGCGGTTGGGAATGGCCGTCTCCCAGACCACCTCGAGTTTGAGCGACTTCCCGTCGGCGCGAATCTTCATCAGCGCGATGACTTCGCCGATGACGGCCGCCGGTTCGTAGGTGATGGACTCGATCGCCAGCATGTCGGCTTCGATCTTGGACAGATCGAGAATGTCGTTGAGGATATGCAGCAGGTGCTCGCCGTTGCGGCGAACCGTCAGCAGGGCATCGATCCGTTGTTCAGGGGCGCGGTCCAGATCCCCGGTATGCAGCAGCAAATCGGCGAAGCCCATGATCGCTGTGAGCGGCGTGCGAATCTCGTGGCTCATATTGGCCAGGAACTCGCTTTTGGCACGGCTGGCAGCCACGGCCGATTCGTGCTGCCGCGTGAGTTCTTGGTGCTTCTGTTCCAGGTCGATCCCCCGACGGGCCAGTTCGCCAGTCAGGCGGACAAGATCCTCGCGGGAGCGGGCGAGTTCCTCGGTGCGCTGATTCACGCGGTCTTCGAATTCGCAATTCACCAGCTCCAGCTCGCTGGTCTGCAGTGCGATCTGCCACATTTCCTGCTGGCCGCGCAGGCAGGCATAGATCAGAAATACGTCCTCAAACAAGACCCACGCCACGTGCTCCAACAGCCGGGTGGCAGTATTGGTGTCCACACCATACACCGTCGTGGGCCACAACGAGCCACGAAACAGGTGATCCAGTATGACGACCACAGTGCCGGTGACCAGCACTTTCCAGTCGCGGTAGATGGCGAGGAAAGCCAGCGACCCAAAGACGTGAAAGTGTGTTTCAATCCGTCCGCCGGTGAGATGAATCAACAGGGCCGACATCGAAAGTTGCGCCACGGCGACGCAGTGGCGGCTGAGCACGGTTCCGGGCCACAAGCGGGTCAACACCAGTGGCAGCCCGACGATCACGCCCCCCAGAGCCACCGCCGTCCACAGATGCGGGTGAATCCACGACTGGCTACCGTCCCAGGTCCGCGGCGAGATCCACACGGTGATGAGCATCGCGGCAGCCCACTGCAGCATCAGCAGCCAGACCAGCACGCGATCTGTGTCGCGAGACAGCCGCTGCTGCTGATGTTCCCATTTGTGGCGGGCGAGAAGCAGTACACGAGCTGCACCGGGGGGCGGGTTGTGCATGGGGATCGCTCGGTTATGGGGTCGATGGTGCGGCCAGATACATGGGGCACCCAAAAGCGGGGGTCTGGACCGGGCGTTTCGGCTGGGACTCAATCACCTGCAACACGCAGTCTCGCGTCTCGGCATTACCTTCATGGTTGCGAAGCGGCACCAGCCCCCCGGAATAGCGCAAGTCCCCCTCGGGGCCGTAAATCAGCGTGTGGCCAGACGTTTTCACGCCGCACGCCGCCGTCAGAAGCCCGCCTGGATCGGGCACAATCCGGACGCCGGAAATCGTGCTGGCAAAAGCCACGGTCGCGGTCGACATCCACTCGGGGTGATCGCTGGGGTAAGCGACCACGACCCGCAGTTGAGCGGTCTCTCGAACATGGGTCGCCACGCGTTCCAGATCGCGCAGCGTGGCCCGTGTGCAGGGACATTGTGGGTGAATAAAACACGTCAGCGAGACAAGGCCCGAGTCCGCCTGCAGTTCTGGGACAGCTGCGAGCTGCACCGGCGGTGCACCGCGGCTGCCGGGTTGAGCGTCGGAAAGTCCCAGCCACACAAATCCGGCGCAGATCGTTCCCAGCCAGGCACAGCCCACAATCGCCAGGCGAACAGGGAAGGGCCCGCGGAGCGGCCGCTGGATCTCGTCGTTGGCGGGATTCAATGCGACCACGGATGGGGGCCTCGTCAGGATCACTCGGGGAGTTCGCCGTCCGTGGGACAGCAACGCGAATGATCTCGACCATCGACTGGACCACCAATCATGGTTTGCCAATGGATTTCTGGACCCAGAGGTAAACGTACTACATCTGCCTACTTGTTATGCGGATCGCATCTATCGGGCGGTGAGGCCGGGCTTCGCTGCGACCGGCAAACATGCAGGGCATTCGCCTGACATCTCGAATCGGCGAGACACCCAGAGGGAACGGCTCGATTCCCAGTGCCAGTAATTGTCGCGCGTGGAGCCGACCGGTCAGATCGCGCGCAGCACAATCCGCGGGCGCACGTATCGCCCGTTGGGCAGCAATTCGCCGACCGCGACGAGTTCGTGTTGCTCGTCAACAACCGCCACACGTCGGTCCTCATGCGCCGCGAGGCTTTGTGCGTGTAGCACTCGCCCCTGCCTCGCATCGAGC
>JBGSIP010000346.1:0-1647 GCA_041742495.1 Planctomycetaceae bacterium | reverse complement strand
GGTCGGCCAGACCGGCATCCTGCAGAGCCTCGGCCGCCGCCGCAACGGCCATGATCGAGGCACGATCGAGATGCCGTGTGACAAGCTCGTCACGGGGGGAAATCGGGAGGGCTGCCAAATCCACCGCGGGCGCTTCGCCGCTGACCCGACACTCCAAATCGTCCGTGGGCACGCAGGTCGTCAGGCGGATGCCGCTGTGGCCACTGAGCAGATTGGGCCACAACTCGGCGACTGACCCTCCCAGCGGAGACACGGCCCCCAGTCCCGAAATCATCACGCGAGGCATAGCTGCCACATCTCCGCCCACGACTTGAATCACGCCATGACTGTCATCCGCCGGCTGATGATCAATTCGTAGCGGGGCTGTCCAGACCTGCCGTCCGTTTCTGTTTCTGAATGCGGTACATCGCCTTGCTGGTGCGGAGAATCAGGGCGTCCTGATAGACGGCGGGGGTCGCCATGATTTCGCCATCGAGGACGTTTTCAGCCACCTGGGCGTATTCGTCTCCCGGCTTGATCACCGTCGTCACGCCATCCTGGCTGAAGAGGTAAATGTGCTCGCCGATCAGCAGCGGTGATGCAGAATAGTTCCCGCCGTGATCCGTTCGCTGGCGGTAGACTTCTTCTCCGGTGGCTGCTTTCAGGCAACTGACGACGCCACCATCGCTGACGGCATAGAGACGGTCTTCCCAATACAGCAGTGATGGCTTTTGGGGCATTTGGGATTTATTGGACCACGCCACGTGGCTGTCAGTCAGGTTGCCTGTCCCGGGGGTGTCGACACGAATGGCCAACAGTTTTGACTTGGGAAAGCTGGTGCAGATGTAAGCCAGGCCATCTCCGACGATGGGACGGGGAACGGTGGAGAAGCCGAGTTCGCCATAGCTGATGTACCACAACTCGCGACCAGTTTTCGCATCGTAGCCGTAGACCCAGTCGGCCCCGGTCGACACGACCACGTCGGTCCCGTTCTGATTGACGACAATCGGAGTGCCGTACGCCTTTTTCTGATCTTCGGCGTCGGGGAGCTTCTGCGAACGATCGCGCAACCAGCGGTAGCTGCCGGTGTTTTGGTCGTAGGCCACGACAAACTGCTTGTCGATGCCGTCGTAATGGACGATCAGCAGGTCGTCATATGCCAGCGGGGAGCTGCCGGGGCCGTTCTGGTGATCGACCTTAGCGCGGGTGCTGGTCCACAAGATGTTGCGTGAGACGGCATCGAGCGCACAGGTGCCGTAAGCCCCAAAGTGGAAGAAGACCTTGCCGTTTGCGTACACGGGGGTAGGCGAAGCAAAGCTGTTGAGGGCGTGTTTGGGTTCTGGCTCTTCAATCTCAAACAGTGTGATCTGATCGATCACGCGACCGGTCTCGACATCGACACAGATGGCACAAAGGGTCAACTTGCCGGCAATTTCCAACTGCTTCGGGTTCTTGTATTTGGCCAGCCGCTCGGCAGCTTCCTCGGCGGAAAGCTCCTCAATCAGGGCGGTCGAAAGCCAAATCTGGTCACCGACGATGATCGGGGACGAATGTCCTTCCCCCTCCAGTGGGGTCTTCCAGGCAATATTCGCATCTTCGGCCCAGGTGGTCGGGACGGTGGTCGTCGGGACCACGCCGTCCCCGAGAGGACCGCGGAACTGCGGCCAG
>JBGSIP010000345.1:0-6949 GCA_041742495.1 Planctomycetaceae bacterium | reverse complement strand
TCTTCGCCGGACTCGCCGCGGGAGCCGCCTTGGCGGGCACAAAACTGCGGACCGATTCCAGCAGACTGCGAAACCCAAACTCGCGGCACAGCTCCTGAATCTGCCGCACGTCCGGAGCCCGAACCCGGCAGTCTTCCACCGACAGCGGCAAATCGAGGTCGGTCTTCAATCGCACCAGGCGCTGACTAATGCGGGCCTGTTCCGCATAAGTCTGCAGATTCTCTTGCAGCTTCTTCCCCGGTGCCTCGCTGGCCCGCGCAAGAATCTCTTCGAGTCCGCCAAACTGCTCGAGCAGCGCGGTTGCTTTCTTCGGACCAATCAGCGGGACACCCGGCACATTGTCCACGCTGTCACCGACCAGCGACTGGAAGTCAATCACCTGATCGGGCCGAATCCCCCACACCTCCCGCAGATGGCTTTCATCAAAAAACTCGTGCTTACGGCAATTGTACATCCGCACCTGCGGCCCCAGCAGTTGGCGGCAGTCCTTGTCGCTGCTGACAATCGAGACGTCAAAACCCGCCGTCACTCCGCGCGTGGTCATCGTGGCGATGACGTCGTCAGCCTCCCAGCCTGCCGCTGTGCAGACGGAAATGTTCATCGCCTCAATGATCCGCTCAATCATCGGAATCTGCGGCAGCAAGTCCGGCGGCGTCTCCGTGCGATTCAGCTTGTAGTCGGGATACCACTCCGAGCGCTGTCCCGGCCCCGGCGAGTCCATGGCGCAGAGAAAGCAGGCGGGCTGATGCCGTTCGATGATGTTGATCAGATCGCGGGCAAAGCCATACACGGCGTTCGTCGGCTGCCCCGCTGGTCCCGTCATTGGGGGAATCGCGTGATAGACCTGAAACATCAGCGAGAAGACGTCGACGATAAAAAACGATTCGGCCATGACAGCTTTCTTGAAGGTCGCAGCAGCAACCGTCGGCGGGTGTCAGACACCCGTGCAGGCGGGCCTGCGCCGGATAACTGACCGTTTCCGTACGTCCTTGAGATCTTGCCCACCCCGCCTATTGACCCGCGCGACGCCTGTCGTAGACTGAAAAGATATCGCCAGCGGCGGCGGGGGTGCGTGTCGCACGATTCACGGAGTCAGATCCTAACCTGCTGAGGGGACGAAACCCACTCGCAGCCGGTGGTGCCCGGCGGGCAGATCTGGCCCCGGTCGGCAACCGCAAAGCCTTTCCTCGCCTGATTTTAGTTCATCAGCCGGACCGTGGCTGTGGTCACCAGGTCCCGGACAAATCCATTTGCACGGGCAGCCAACGGGCGAGAGTTTCCGCGGCTGCTCTGTGCGGAACCTGCAGTAGTCGATTCTGGCACGGAGCGCCGAAAAGGCCCGCACGGACGCTGCGGAGGCCGGTTGTGAGGGATGCTCCGGTCCCGCCGACATAATCCGTCGGTCCGGCGGAACCGGAAATCGTGAAGTTTGACAGCCGTCGGTTCGATCCCGGAAAACACGGAACAGCGCGCATGATGGGGAATTCCCCGTTCAGGACAGATCGCCTGTTCCAATCGTGCAGCGGAAGCCCGCTGGTCGCATCGTGATGTGAGCAGGCAGATCGTGGCTGGTTGTTGCTGGCAGTTCTGAGAGTTTGTTCGTGGATGAGTACAGCCTGTCTGTCCGGTACTGCACCGTGATCCAGCCAGTGTCGTACGGTCCCCGGTGTTCGTCAGTCACCCCACACCACGCAACGTGGGGTGGCGACTTCGGAAAAAGGTGAGGCATGGCCGGAAACAACCAAGGTTACATGGTAACCACGATCATCTTCGGCGTTCTGCTGTTGGTGACGGGGGTCGGCTGGTACCTGACGGGCAAGGACATCACGGAACTCAAGACGTCCGAAGCGTCCGCCAACGCCAAGGCGACGGAAGCGGATGCCGCGCTGCGAACAGCGCTCGATCAAATCACCGCTCTCAAGGGCATGGTTGGACACCAGATGGAGAATGTCGGCATCGGGCAGACCGATGACCGTTCGACCGTCCTGGGTGCCATGCAGAACGACATCAAGTCGCTCGGCGGGGACGTCGCCAGCCTGACCTACACCGCCACCATGACCGCCCTGCGGAACCGGCTGGACGAAACCATCAAGGAACGCGATCAGTTGCAGGCGGATGCCGCCAAGAATCGCGCGACCATACTGGCCCTGCAGGGCCAGTATCAGCAGACCGTCGCCGAACAGAAGAAGGACGCCGACGGAGCCCGCAACGACCTGCGCGGACAAATCGCCACCTACGAAGAACGCATTGCGACCAAAGACTCGGAAATCACCCAGCTCAACCGCGACTACAGCGATGTTCAGTTGCAGCTGGAACAGCAAAAAGAAGCCTACGTCACGCTGAAGTCCGATCTCGAATCGCGCATTGGTCGCCTCACGCAGATCAATGACCTGCTGCGCGAAAAGCTCGACCTCATCAACCAGGCCAGCTTCGAGCGCCCCGACGGCGAAGTGCGCTGGGTTGACACGGCCGGTGGCTTCGCGTGGATCAACCTCGGCTCCGCCGACAGTCTTCCCACCCGCATCACCTTCAGCATTTACCCCAAGAACAACTCCGGCGTCGGCCGCGGCCAGGAGGATGCCAAGGGGGCTGTTGAAGTCACCAAGATCCTCGGTCCCCACTTGGCCGAAGTCCGCATTCTCGATGCCAAACTGGGCGACCCGATCGCTCCCGGCGACGCCATCTACACCCCGTTGTGGGAACCCGGTCGCCGCGAAAGCTTTTCGTTCGTTGGTCTGATCGACTTCGATCAGGACGGCCAAAGCGACCGCCAGCAGTTGCACGACCTCGTCACCTCGCAAGGGGCGATCATCGACAACGAAGTCAACGATGCCGGCGAGTACACCGGCAACGGAATTTCGGTGAATACCCGCTTCCTCGTGATCGGCGAAATCCCCGACGTCTCCGGTTTGCCACAAGACAGCCGCGATGCCGAACAGTTTGGCGAAATGACCAAGCACCTGAAGGACTTGCGCCAGCAGGCTCGCGAACAAGGGGTGCGGATTGTCAGCCTGGGCGACTTCCTGCAGTACATCGGTTATCGCCCCAAGCAGCGGCTGTTCATCCCGGGCTCTCCCACCGCACAAAACCGGTTGCGGGTCGGCGGACGTGAAGCGTCGGTCTCCAAGCCCATCCTGGGACGCTACGGCGCATCGGGCGTGTCCGGGGCATTCGACGCCTCGCGGACCGGCACGAATGACCGCGTGACCGACGAAGGGGCTCTCGCCCGCTAGTGATCTGCCACCACGATTGCCCCGCCATCCGTCGTCCACCTTCGCAGTGGCGACGGACAGCGGCTATGGTAGTCGGGTCGCCAGCGCCTTGGTTTCACGCGCTGGGTGCGTCTGGACGCACCGTCACACTCTGATCGCGGCATTCCTGCTGGCCTCGCAAGGAACTGGCCGTGACCACTGAACCAACTGCCGAATCCGCCGCCCGCGAACGTGAGGCCCAAGCCATTCGCGGGCTCGCCGTCGCTTACTCCCGGCTGCGCGAAGAAATCGGCAAGGTGGTCATCGGCCAGGATGACATTGTCGAGCAGTTGCTCATCGCCATGTTCAGTCGCGGACACTGCCTGCTGGTGGGTGTTCCCGGACTGGCCAAAACCCTGCTGGTCAGCACCCTGTCACGCGTGCTCCAACTGTCGTTTCGGCGCATTCAGTTCACGCCGGACCTCATGCCCAGCGACATTACGGGAACCGACTTGCTGCAGGATGACCCGGAGACGGGGCGTCGTCGCCTGGAGTTCATGGAAGGCCCCATTTTCACGCACATTCTGCTGGCCGACGAAATCAATCGTACGCCCCCCAAGACGCAAGCCGCGTTATTGGAAGCCATGCAGGAACGCCACGTCACCGTGGGCGCCGACACCTATCGCCTGCCGGAACCGTTCTTCGTGCTGGCCACGCAAAACCCGATTGAGCAGGAGGGGACCTATCCCTTGCCTGAGGCCCAACTCGACCGGTTTATGTTCAACACGGTGGTCAACTACCCCACGGCTGCAGAAGAACTACGCATCCTCAAAGCGACGACCATTGGCCAGTCCCCCGAGTTGACGGAAATTCTCACAGGGCGCCAGGTAATGGCCCTGCAAGAGGTGGTCCAGAAGGTCCCCGTGCCCGAGCACGTGTTTGTCTATGCTCGCAATCTGGTCCGCAGCACGCGCCCGCATGAGCCGGAAGCACTGGACACGGTGAAGCGCTACATCTCCTGGGGTGCCGGCCCCCGCGCCGGGCAATACCTCATCATGGGGGCCAAGGCCCGCGCCGTTCTCAACGGCCGCTTCCACACGACAACCGACGACATCCGCGCGGTCGCACCACCCGTGCTCCGGCATCGTCTGGTGACCAATTTCCAGGCAGACAGCGACCGCATTCGCAGCGACGACGTCATTGACGAACTGCTCAAGCGCATCCCCACTGAAATCGACGAACGAGCCAAATCGGCCCTGCGATAGTCACCGCGGCCGCAGACAACCTCAGTCTGCGGCAGATCTGTAGTGGTGCGTCTACCTCTAAATGTCAGGCCGTGTAGGTCAGGCTGTGCCTGAAGCCAGCGCGCCATCGGGTCGCTGAGTGAGTCATGCCTTCCATCGACGGGTGAGCAAGGCCTTTTCATGCCTCTGCGTGACTCCGTGACTCCGTGAGATCATAACTCGTATCGCGAACGTACGTTTCATGGAGCGGCCGGAAACCAACGTCGATTTCAGAGTCCACGCAACCCGTCTCGTACATTCCTTATTGGTTCTCACAGAGCCACAGAGTCACGGAGAAGTTTGAGAAGCCTCGCTCACCCGGCGATGTGGAGGCTCACGAGCTCAGCCACCCGCAGGCGCAATTGCGTCAGGCCCAGCCGTGAGTGAATGTGATCTTCACGCACAGCATGGAAACGGGAAGTGATCGGGCGTAGCCTCAACCCGGTCCTTGCTCACACTGCTGGACAAGCCAGCCGTGGCACACGGCAAACCTTCTGACACTGACTGCGACAGGCCCGCTTTCTCCCGTTGAATCATTCCGCGATGCAGTACAGGGTCTTGTCGCCGCGGATGAACAGTTGCCCGTTGGCCACCGTCGGAGACGACCACAGGCGCTCGTCGATCGAATTGACCCGTTCTACCTTCAGTTCCGGGCCCGCAGTCACAATGTGCACGCCCCCTTTGTCGTTGGGGCACAGCACATGTTGCCCCACGACGATGGGAGAGGCCCAAAACGCCTGGGCCCCCTCCAGCCGTTCGCGAAACAGCTTCTCGCCGGTCGCTTCATCAATGCAGTGAATCACTCCGCCGCGGCGGTCCAGCACATAAACACGGCCCTCACAGGCAACCGGCGAAGACATCGCAATGCCGCTTTCAGGCAGCGCCCACGCCACATACAAGCTGGACGATTCCCCTTCGGCCAGTGACACGTCTCCCGATGCACCGGGACGAATGGCATACAGCACGCCGCCGCCATCGTACTCGTCTCCGTTGCTGCGCTTCTCGTTCCCCAGAATGACGAGGTCGCCACTCACCAGCGGCGCGGCGCTGGAACGACCATTGGACAGGCTGCATTCCCACCACAGTTTGCCCGTCTCGGGATCGTATGAGCGCGCCTTCAGGCCCGCGGTCACCAGTTCGGTCCGCTGGGAATTCTGCCAGATGACCGGAGTGCTGTACTGCGACGGCTCAGGACGATCCTGACGCCAGATCTCATTCCCCGTCCGGGCATCCAGCGCCACGACAAACGACTGATCGTCGCAATCCACCTGCTGAAAAATCTTGCCATTATAGAGCACGGGCGACGAGGCGGTGCCCCAGTCGTTGCGCATCTCGTACTGACCCAGATTCCGCGACCAGACCGGCTGGCCGCTATGGTCGTAACAGAACAGACCGACCATGCCAAAGTAGGCATACACGTGCTTGTCATCCGCAACAGGAGTTTCGGTGGCAAACGAGTTGTCGGCATGCCGACCAATCGGCGGTTTGCCGACCGCAGCCACCTGCTTCCACAGCAGTTCGCCGGTTTTGGCGGAAAAGCACAGCACCTGTCGGGAATAGGTCAGCTCACCGGGATCGGGACCGTTGTTGCCCCGCTCGCGCGCACGCTCTCGCGGCGGTTGAAACGCGGCGTTCTTTTCTGGCACCGCGCACGTCAGGAACACCCGGTCTCCCCAGACCACCGGGCACGACCAGCCCTCACCCTCCAGCGGGGCTTTCCATTTGACGTTGGTGTGAGTGTCCCACGTCAGCGGAACAGTGCTGTTGGCGACCGCATCAAACGATGCACCGCGAAATTGCGGCCAGTTCTCGGCCCGGCAATCCAGCGTCACCACGGCGGTCCACAAAGCAGTCACTGTCAAGCAGACACAAGTGCGCACAGGCATCGAGCAGCACATCGGCAGGCTCTCCACAGGTGGGTCAGGAAGGCGGGAGGAACTCCCGACAGTTTACCCATCACCGCAGAATTTTGTCGCGACCGACTACCGGTTTGTCGGCCGCGACGGTTTCCACCCGCTGTTCCTGCTCGCCGGGCTCCACTCATCGCACTCGTGCGGCGGCATGATTCGACGACGCGCCACTCGCCGTTCCGATAGGCACCGTTCTCCCGCCACCCCTGGCGACAGTGCCGCCCAACTCCTGCCGCGTCTGCAAAGCCAATGCGGGAATCTGCGGCTCACGTCGGCGCGACGTCCACAGCGCACGCCACTTCCACTTCAGGTGCGCGCTGAGCCACGGTTGCCCCCACGCTTGTGAAGGCCGACCAGCCACACTCAACGGGGCCAGTCGCCCGGCCTGAATGGCCTGCAGCGCCGACGTCACACGATCCAGATTGAACAACGTCGTCCGTCGCTGGACCACAATGTGCGAATCGTTCCAGTCGTCGTAGGGCTCGTGGAAGTAACCATAAATTGGGCCGGTATCCACACCGGCGTCAATCTTCAACAGCGTCATCCCCACCTTGTCGAGTTCACC
>JBGSIP010000344.1:0-1559 GCA_041742495.1 Planctomycetaceae bacterium | reverse complement strand
GCACGGCGGCAGGTGCGGCATCGGTCGTCGCGGTCGTGGAACTGCCGGTGGGAGCCGGCGCGCAACCAGCAACGCATCCCAGCCACAGCAGGGGCGCGACGCACAGCAGTTGAATCACAGCACGATGAGCAGAATGCATGGCAGTTGGACTCCTCAAGTCAACGTCGGATGGCAAACAGGACCAATGGTGCGCAATCGTAGGTCGCGGCGGTGCAGGGCACCACTCCGCATGACAATCGAGGGGTTTTGCCCCACTGCCAAGCGCGGCAGGCCAAGCATCAGAACCGATGGCCGGCCCGCGGTCCCAGTCGAGTGGCGGTGAGAATTTCCGGCCCGGTTTCGGTCATGAGAATCGTGTGCTCGAACTGTGCCGAGAGCTTGCCGTCGGCCGTTCGCACCGTCCAGCCATCACGGCGATCAAGCTTCGTTTCCCAAGTGCCTTCGTTGATCATCGGCTCAATCGTGAAGCAGGTGCCTGGAGCGATGATATCGCGCCGGCTCTCGGCCATCGGATAGTGGGGAATGCCGGGCCGTTGGTGGAACTTCTGCCCGATGCCGTGCCCCTGATATTCCCGCACCACAGAATACCCGCGCGATTCCGCCAGAGTGGTGATCGCCACGGCAATGTCGTACACCGTGCCAAACGGCACGATGGCTTGAATGCCCGCACAAAGACAATCAAATGTGGTCTGCACCAATTGCTGCGCGGCGGGACTGACGGTCCCCACCAGCATGGTTTCGCTCTGATCGCCAAACCAGCCGTCGACGATGGTGGTCACATCAATGTTGACGATGTCGCCATCTTTGAGCACACGGTCATCGGGAATGCCGTGGCAGACGATTTCGTTGACGCTGATGCAAGCGCTTTTGGGATAGCCCTTATAGCCCAGACAGGCGGGGATATAGCCCTGCGACACCGTGAAGTCGTGAATTTGACGGTCCAGTTCGCCCGTGCTAATGCCGGCTCGCACGAACGGCCGGATGAAATCCAGCACGGCGGCATTGGCAGCTCCGGCACGGCGCAAATGTTCGACATCCTTGCCGGTATACAATGGAATCTTACCCGCCATCGATCACAAACTCCGCCGGATCATGTCTTCGCCGGATGACTCATGTTAGCTGCTGCGGCACTCTCCCTTTCGCGGGGGCCGCCATTGGTGCGCGATTTGGCAACGCGGTATTCTGTGAGCCGAGTCCGCCGGGATCAACACCAGCGGGTGCGTCGGGTGCCATTTTCTGTACGATCTCTGGCCATCCCGGTAGCCGCCGCCGCGGGGAGCCGCCGGTCAGCAAGCGCTCCACCAACCACCCGAAGGTTGTCCAACTGGCGCGCCGGGCGACAGGCCGACTTCGATGTTCCGCTCACCGAGCCAAAGTGTGTATGTCGGCCAAACGCAATCGCCAGAATCCGGTCGCCACGGCCCTGTTGGGAAACCATCAGCGCTGCTGGCTGTGGGGACGTCATGCCGTGAGCGAAACCCTGCGTGCTGGCCGCTGGCCCATGCACGAAGTCTGGCTGGGTGAGTCTTTGACGGCAGCGGAGCGCGACGAGTGCGTGC
>JBGSIP010000343.1:0-5998 GCA_041742495.1 Planctomycetaceae bacterium | reverse complement strand
GACCTGAGGATGCCGCGCATTATTCGCTGGCTCCCAGGCAATGGACGGCTCCGTCTTGGGTGGAGACAAACAGTTTTCCGTGAGCGGCTGCCAAGCCGTCCCAAGTGGGGCTGGCTGGCAGGGGGAGTTCGAGTTTCAGTTCGCCGGTCTCGGCATCGACGGCCAGCAACAGGCTCCCTTCCCGTCCGTCCAGAATGCGGTCCTGCTGGGCGAGTTCCGCCAGCACACTTTCATCCCGGCGGGTCAGCCGTTCAAACGTCGCTTCTTCATCAATGGTGTCACGCGGCCCCACCAGAAACAGCGTGTCGTCTGCCAGCGCCATCCCGCGGGCATAAATCGAGACATCGTGAGCCCACTTGGGATCGACCTGACTGGAAGCCGCCGTGCGATTGGTCGCGCCCCCTGTCTTGCCGGTAAAGGAAAGCGCCTGCCCGAATTTGCCTTCCACCGGGACGGCCACGGCAATTGTGCCGTGATTCTGGTTCGGGGTCCGGTCCCGGGCATCGTTCTGATCGAAATCGATCATCAACGCCGGATCAAACTTGGCGGGCAACTCATGCCGCGCGCGAATCGCAACGTCTGCTGCCGACAGAGCCTGGCGGGTGAACACAATGTCGTCGATGAGACCCTGATACGAGTTCTCATCGGCGGCATCGCCGACCCGGCTGCCGGCATCGTTACCGACTTTGAAACCGACGCGCGGATCCCGCGTAAGCAACGTCGGGGCCTGTCCCTGAGCTGCCAGTTCTCCATCAACGTACAGTTGCATGGTGCGGTCTTTGTTCAGCACGCCGGCCACGTGATGCCATTCACCGACGATGCGCTTGCTGCCGGTGATGCGGGTCAAGTCCTCGCCGGCACGCACAATGAATTCCGGCTTGCCACTGGCGAGGAACAAGCCAAACCCGCTGACCTGACCGCCGCGGACCACCATCGCACCCGAGGGGCGATTGGGATTCACCCACGCTTCAATGGTGAACGGAGTCTGCGAGGGATCGAGGCTCGCCGAAGGGGCAATCGAAACATCTTCGTGTTGCGGAGCCGCGCGACGGCCACCCTTGGCCTTCTGCTGTTCGCTGGGGGACGTCTCCGGTGTCGCGGCGAAGAGCTGGTGCTCCATGGTGGTGGTCCACTTGTAGTATTGTGGCTTGCGACCATATCCAAAGACATAGCCGTTGCCATTCACCAGCAGCCGTCCCGAGGGTGTGAACTTGCCCGCCTGGTAATATCCGCCGTGTCCGCCCGCGAAATTCTTGCCAAAAACCCAGTACGAGCGGTGGAACCACGATTCATCGCGATAGCCCATCGGAGCGAACAGGTGCTGTCCTTCCCCCTGTTGCGCGCTGCCCTGTTCGACAAAGTCTCCCGAGACGGGGCCAATGTCGATGCGATTCCCTTCCAAATCAAACTTCTGGGACTTCATGAACACAAACTTGCCGTCGGTCGACATGATGTCGGGCAGCCCGACCGGCATCTGCAGCGTCTTGAGTAGTTCCTGAATGTTGTTGCCCGTGGCGGGGTTTTTGTCGTTCAGCAGCTTTTCCGCGATTTTCTCTCCGGTCTCAGCCTTGAGTCGCAGCAGTCGCAGGCCGCCGTCCAGAAAGATAGAACGCCCGGCAATCGCCCAGACTTCGCCGTTGAGCAGCAGCACCGTCCCCTGCACTGGCCACAGCGATTCGAGTCGCTCATAGGCCATCGTGCGACGGTCTTCGGGTGCCGCGCGATAGCGCCACACCAGGGCTCCGTCGTTGGCGTCCAGGCAATACACCCAGCCGTCTGAGCCACCCAGATAAACGCGGCCGCTCCAGATGGTCGGCGGCGAGTCGATCGGGCCGCCAATCGTGAGGGACCACAGCCGACGTCCGTCCTTGGCGTTCAAACACTGCAGGGTATGCGTATCCTTCTCACCCACGAACACACGACCGTTGGCGATGACGGGGGGAGTCAGCTCCCCGCGCAACTGCGTGCTCCATTGGGGCTGCATCGGCGTGGCGACTGCCGAAGGAATGGCTCCGGACCGCGCCGCATCGCGCCGGTAGGTGGGCCAATCTTCCGGATCATCTTCCAGCCGTGAGAACGATCGCGAGGCAGCCGGTCCCAATTCGAGGCGTCCCGCTTCCGAGACTTCTTCAGGCATCGGACGAGTGGGGGCAGCGGCGGCCAGAGCGTTGAAGCCAAACAGCTTGGCTTCGGGATAGCAGGCGCAGTCGTGCGGCGGGGCATACGTGAGACCGTTACACGGCATCACCCCATACAGGCAGCCGCCGCGGACCCAATGGTGAATGTCCCAATCCTGCTGGCGAGGATCGACAAACTCGATCCCGGTCCGCGAAGGCATGATGTAGTTGTCGGTGGCCTTGGCGATGTAGCAGCGGTGATGGAACCAGTACGTGTCCACGTTGGGGGCGAACTTCTGTTTGACCTCGCCGGTGCGGGGGTCTCGGCCTTCGAACACGCCATCGTCCTTGCCGGACGTCGTCCCGGCACACCAGACCAAGCCCTGCAGAACCATCAGATCCTGCGGCGACTGATAGCCCGACTTGGGATGGCTGGCGTCCCACAACTGCTTGCCGCTGGCGGCATCCAGCGACACCATTTCTCCGTTCCCGCCCGCAAACAGCACGACGTCGTCGTGAATGACCAGCCGCGGGCCGAAATTGAACGTCACCGCCGCTCGACGTTCGACTGGCTGGGACTGCCACGCCACGTCTCCGGTGCGGTCGTCCACCGCCAGCACGCGGTCGCCATCGTGAAAGAACAGCCGACCCAGTCCCGCCGATGCGGTCAGGGGCGTGATGGTCGTTTGCCGAGCCCACAGGCGCTTGCCGCTGGTGGCGTCAAACACCATGACCACGCGCGGCTGCTGGTTCCACAAGAACTCAGTCGACACACGCTTCTGATCGCCGGTGTTGAGCAACGGAGCATAGGTCGTCAACTCAGAGGCACCGGGATTGGCGACGACATACAACAGGCCGTCGCGATACAGCATTTCCTCCGCCCCGGCCGTGCCTTCGTAGGTGCGAACGGTCTCACCAGTCTGGGCGTTGAGCGCCGTCACGGGAGAGTTGAATCCCAGGGTGACGAACACGGTGTTCTCATCAGCCACCAGGCGACGCGTCAATTGGGTGGGACCACTCTTGAGCGGCCACAGGTGATGCTGCCAGTCGGAAATGTCCCGTTTCCAGAGAATGGAGCCGTTAAACGCGTCGCGGGCAATCAGGCGCCAGCGAGGGGGCATTTGAATCGAAATGCGACTCCCTTCATCCATGATGTAGAACATCCGGCCGCTGCAACTCACCAGGGCGCTCATGCTGGCCATGCGGTCGTGATGGCGGGACCAGCGCGGGCTGCCAACCCACTGCAAATGCCGCGGCGGACCGACGACATCGTCATGCGCCACCGCGTTGCCACTGGCGTCGTGATAGTAGTGCGTCCAATCGTCGAGCCGTGGATCGCGTGGTTTGCGTGTCAGGTTCCACTCGCCCGCGGCGGTTTGCCGGGCCAGGACTCCGTTGGGGACAATCACCCGCAGCAGTTCGTTGTCAGCAATGCCCAGCGGG
Organism: Planctomycetaceae bacterium; assembly: GCA_041742495.1. Classification (GTDB taxonomy): domain Bacteria; phylum Planctomycetota; class Planctomycetia; order Planctomycetales; family Planctomycetaceae; genus JBGSIP01. The sequence continues at coordinate 2,438 of JBGSIP010000343.1, read as the reverse complement.
TCGGAAACCACCAGCAGGTTGACCAGGTTGTCCACATACGGCAGGTGATCCGTCGGCACCAGATCGACAGCCAGCGGCCCGGAGCATTGATCGGCCGCCCAGCGCTGTCGGATTTCTCCGACCGCCGTCGCGTCGTCGGTCAGCCCGTGCACCGTCAGAGTGTCGTTCGTGCGCAACCCTGCCGTGAATTGGCCATCGCCGCAGCCGAGATGGACGACAAAACCACCCATCACCCCCGCCTGTTTCAGCAGGTTCGCCGGAGCAGTCTCCGCCGCCGAGGCGGGTCCGGTGATCAAGGACAGCAGTGCCAGGGCGAGGGTCAGCGTCCACATTCTCATCAGCCACACTTTCTCACCGAATTGCTGGCACGGAAACGGCCCCCGCGTGAAGGGGTGTCTTCAGTGCCAACAACGCCAACGGATAGGCCCAGCCGCGCTGAGCCGACTCACGAAGCGATCGCAAACGTAGAATCAATTGTCACTGATGTTAGCGCTGCGAGTTGCCGGTCGCAACCGAGGTTGTGGACCGAACACCTCGCCGATGGCCGCGGGGTTTGCACAGCAGAAGAAGGTTTGCCAGAGCGATTCCCGACGACGGCCTGCGTCAAACTGCCTTGGCGCACACCGGAACCCGCTTTGCACCGAGCCGGGTGATACAATCCATGACGGTTGAGAGCCGAGGAATATTCTGTGTGGTGTCCGAGCGGTGCCCGGTCTGGGTTCCGGAGGGGCTGCAGGTCCGCGGGGCGTGAGGTACGTTGTGTTCCGCATGTAGCCCCAGGACTCTGTCGACGTCGTCCCCCCTGTCGGGCGGGAATTCTGAATGGGAAAGTTCACATGCGTCCGTTTCCGGCCGAGCGAGCATCGGCACCGTTGATTCGCGATTGGCGCGTGTCGGTCGGTTTTCTGCTGGCGTCATTTGTGGTCGTGCTGGTCCTCACACTGTCTTTGGCGGGCACGGATGTGGCGGAGCGGGTCGAGGCACCCGTGCTGCATGCATTTGACGGCGTGGGCAGCCAGACGACAGCCGCGTTTGAGATTACCGGCGATGTCGAACTGGGTTGGCACCACGACGGGTATCTCAATGCTATCGAGTGGATTCGCACGGGCGGGGGTGGCAGCTCATTCATCGAGATGCAGGGGAGACCGATCAAACACCGCGGGCAGGTGTTTATCTCGGAGCCGGGCCAGTACCGCGTCCGCGTCACGGGGACTGGTCCGTGGGAACTGGAAGTCCGCCAGATTGGTCCGGCTGCGACTCCGGCCGCGATGGCAGTGACTCCGATTGGGGCAAAGGAATCCGAGGCCGTGTCTGCTCCGGATGGTCAGCCTCCGGCGGAGAACTGACCCAGAAGGGCCCGGACGTCATCAGGCGGGCGCCCGTGGTGATGGACTGGAAATGGATCTCCACGGTGTCCTCCACGCATCGCCCGTAGCCGCCAGCCATGGTCACGACGACAGGGCACCCGATCGCCAGGCAGAACTCGTACACCAGTTGATCCCGTTGCGCAAGTCCCGCTTTGGAGACTGACAGGCGCCCTAGGCGGTCTTCGGCAAACGGATCGGCCCCGGCAAGATAGATCACCAACTGGGGTGAAAAGCGTCGTCCGACTTCCGCCAGTCCGCGGGTCAGAGAGGCCAAAAACAAGTCGTCGTCAGCACCGTCGGGCAGTTCAATATCCAGATCACTCTGCTCTTTGCGCAGCGGATAGTTGCGCCCGCCATGCAGAGAGAAGGTGAAAATGCTTTCGTCTCCTGTTGCGCAAACGGCCGTGCCGTTCCCCTGATGCACATCGGTGTCGATGACGGCCACCGACTGCACCAGACCGGCTGCCTGCCAGGCCCGGCTGGCAATCACGCTGTCGTTGAACAGGCAGTAGCCCTCCCCGCGATCAGGAAAGGCGTGATGTGTCCCCCCGGCCAGGTTCACGCCAATGCCATCCCGACAGGCGGCGAAGCCGGCTGCAATCGTGGCACCGGAGGACCGCCGGGAACGCTCCACCAATTGCGGTGACCACGGGAAGCCAACACGCAGGACTTCCTCTCGTGTCAGTTCGCCGTGGGTCACGCGATGGACGTATTCCCGAGTGTGGCAGCGCAGCAGTTCTGTGTCGGTGGCGGCCGGCGGTACATGAAATTGCTCTGGCAGCCACCCGGCGTCCTGTCGCAGGCGGTCCCGCAACAGGCGGTATTTCTGCATCGGAAAGCGATGCGTCTCCGGCAGCGGCAGGACAAACTCATCCGTATAGAACGCGTGGGTCATGCAACCGTCACCAGTGGACTTCGTGGGGAGCCGGATGGGTCCGTGGGTGGGGAATTGTCACGTTGCGAGGTCTGCACTCCGAGATTGGCCCGTGTGCGAAACTCTCGCCGAGCCGTGAATTCCCTCGCTCTGCATCGCACGCCTCAAAAAGTACGACCTAGACTTGGGAAACTCGA
>JBGSIP010000342.1:0-3737 GCA_041742495.1 Planctomycetaceae bacterium | reverse complement strand
CTATGCTCGCCGCAACCAGCCGGCCGCCAGCCGCCGCCGACCCCCTCCCGGTTTTCGGTGGTTTGTGTGGGGAGCATCCAGCCGCAAGATCTTCAGCGTGAAGACCTTGCGGCTTTTTTGTTTTCCTGGCCTGCTCACCATCGGTTGTTGCTCTCAGGCAAGGTCAGCGGATGCCGCTGGTGTCGTTCTCATCGATCGTCGAATTGATCGTGAAAGAAATCAGAATGACGTGTGTGTATTGTGGTGTGGAGCGTGGATCGCCTTGATTTGCAACGAGTGACCGAGATGCCTTTGACACCGGAAACGCGACTGAGCTTGATCAGGCGGTTGCAGTCCGGGACCGATCCGAAGGCTTGGACCGAGTTCTCAAATATCTATCGGCCCGTCATTGTCAGACTGGCGTCGTCGAGGGGGTTGCAAGCGGCCGACGCAGAGGACTTGGCTCAGAAGGTCTTACTCGCGATCAGCAGGCATGTGGTTGGTTGGAAGCCGGATCCCAAGCGAGGACGCTTTCGAACCTGGCTACAAAAGATCGTTCGAAACGCAACGCTCAATGCTCTGAGTCGAATTCCCAAGGACGCTGCAGCGGGTGGTACAACGGCGATGAGATCGCTCGCCGATTTGCCTCAGCGGGATGCGGCGGCATTCGACGTGGAGTGGAAGCGACAGACTCTGACTTGGGCGGCTGGTCAGATCAGGCAGGAATTCGAACCGGCCACCTGGGACGCTTTCTGGCTCACGGCGGTCGAAGGGCAGTCGCCGAAAGTGGCGGCGACCGAAACGGGCAAGAGTCTCGGGGCCGTGTACATCGCTCGCACGCGGATCATGAAACGCATCCGGGAGACGGTCGACGAACTCTTGGACACTGGAGAAACATCGTGACCGCTCGTGCGATTGACTGCGACCCTCAACGCATCGCCAGCTTCATTTCCGGTGAACTGTCGGACTTCGAATCTGCCAAGCTTGAGGCGCATCTCGACGATTGTGCTCGCTGCCGTGAGGAACTCGATTCTCAAACGGCAACGCCAGACGAATGGAGCGAGCTGCAATCGTTGTTGAGCCACGTGAGAACGCTCGGCATTGCAGCGAATGACGAAGACTCGTTTGTCTCCAGTTCGCGGCGATCGCTGGAGCAGGATCTGGAGTACTACCGAAAGCTGCTTGGGCCGACTGACGATCCTCGAATGCTGGGCCGCATCAGTACCTATGAAATCGTTGGCTTGCTGGGTCGCGGAGGAATGGGCGTCGTCTTCAAGGCATTCGATGCGGCGCTGAACCGCTACGTGGCAATCAAGTTGCTCGCTCCCTTGTATTTGGCGTCGGGGGCGGCGAAGCAACGATTTGTCCGGGAAGCCCGCTCCGCGGCAGCGGTGATTCACGAAAATGTCGTCGGCATTCATTCGATCTCGGAATGGCAGGGTATTCCCTATCTGGTGATGACGTTCGTGCGCGGCGAATCGCTGCAAAAGCGACTTGCCCAGCGCGGTGCGTTGTCGTTGAAAGAAGTCTTGAGAATTGGCTTGCAGGTGGCTGACGGATTGGCGGCCGCGCACGCTCAGGGTTTGATTCATCGAGACATCAAACCGGCCAATATCTTGTTGGAGACCGAAGTCGACCGCGTGAAGATTACCGACTTCGGGCTGGCCCGCGCGGTCGGCGACATCCAGATGACGAGTTCCGACATCCTGCTCGGCACACCAGAATACATGTCTCCCGAACAGGCTCGCGACGATGCGCTGGATTATCGAACGGACCTCTTTAGTCTGGGGGCTGTTCTTTACGAGGCATGCACCGGCCGATCTCCGTTCCGGGCATCCACTGCCTATGGAGCGATTCGCAAGGTCATCGATCACACGCCGGCGTCGGTCCAGAAACTCAATACCGAAATGCCTGACTGGATGGATGCGGTCGTCGCAAGACTTCTGGCGAAGGACGCTCAATGCCGATTTCCTGCGGCGGCAGACGTCGCGACCGTCTTGCAGCAATGTTTGGCGCATGTCGAACAGCCTCGGTTGGCTGCTCTTCCTGACTCACTCTCGCGCCGTACTGCAAGCCCGCAGTGGGCCCCATCAAGGAGCATGATCGTGAACGTGTCCGTGACTCTGGCTGCCATCGCAACGGGATGGCTCATGTTCGCTCAATGGCTGCCGACTCAGTCGTCCGAAACCCAGGGCCAAAGCGAGTCGACACTGCTTGCGATCAACGAATCGCCCGACAGGAAGGATCACACTCAGAAAACCGAGTCGACTCGCCAACCACAGTCAGAGCCGGTTCCAGTGGCCATGCTGCAGCAAGAGCCTGCCGACGCCACGAACGTCGCCGACGACCGCGACGAAACGGCCGGTCAGATCACGGCGACGGCGGGAGGTTTCCAGATCCGGCTTCGCAAAGTGGATGGCGTCGCGCGACATCAGAGGTCGATCAAGATGGACCCGGGGAAACTCCTTGCCAAAGTCAACATTCCGTCGTTGTCAAATCGCAATGGATCGCCTCAGAACAACGGTCTCGGCAATGGGCGCGCCAACGCGGGTGGAGGCGGCTCAGCCTTCAGCTCGTCGAGTTCTTCCACCGGCGGACGCGCGTTCAACCCGACGCTGGGACTGGCCTTTGATATCGAACCCATCAACGACCGTGGTACTCGTACCGGCAAGAGGAACGGTTCGGCCACGAGTCAGATCGTCGAGATCGGACAAAACCTTGTTGCGACCGGGGAAAATGGGGAAACACTCGAACATCAGGCTGATTGCCCGATGACAATGCGAAGTCTTGAATTCGAGGCTTCGATTCCCGGAGCGTTCCCCGTTTATCTCGAAGAAACGCAGCAGGTCTCCAAGCTGGCAACGCTGAAGGGCGAGTTGCTCGTGACCCCTGGTCGCCTCCTGATCGCCGAGTTCGACGGCACTCAAAAGCAAACCAAGGTGGTCGATGGAGACACCTTCTCGATCGAATCGGTCACCCAGGGACAAGACGGAATTCAGGTGGCCGTCTCGCTCCCACAGACAACTCTGCAGAAGCGCGCTCGCACGTTTGACGAACAATTCAGAGTGCTGACAGGCTCGATGGGAGCGTTTGACGTGACGATCGAAGACGACGAGGGGAATCTTATCCGGCCGTTGGCGGAGGCAGTGCGGGCGGTTCGGGGAGCGGGTCATCGAGCGGCGGTGGCTTTTCCAGCAGCGCGGCGCCGCAGCGCACCATGAATGGCAATCAATCGAGCCATTCCAGTCAGTCCTTTGGTTTCGCCTCACTGCCGCAAGGTCGCACGATCAAGAAGATCCGCATCAAGATGACCGACCGTACTGGCGATCCCAAGTCCTACCCATTCTCGATGAAGGATGTTCCGATCCCATTCCCAAATTGAAGACGGCCAACACTCTGCGGAACCGCTCAGAGAAAGCGCCAAGAGGCTGGCCTCTGGGTCGCAACTCGAGCCGCAGTTTGACGCACCAAGACGGATCAGGCCATACTGCACAGCCCAGCTTTGGGAAAACTCGACCGCACTCCTGCGGTCGAGAACTTTGCTTCCCGACAGATGATCTCACGGAGGCACAGAGTCACGGAGATGCATGAGAACGTTGATGGTCGACAGTGCCGTTCATTTGCATCAGGATCTGGGCCCGGGACTCCTGGAGACCGTCTATGAAGTGACTTTGGCCGCCAAGCTACAAAGGCGAGGATTGTCGGTTGAGCGCCAAGTTGCCATTGCGATCGAATACGAGGGGCAGAGATTCGATGAA
>JBGSIP010000341.1:0-1909 GCA_041742495.1 Planctomycetaceae bacterium | reverse complement strand
TACGTTGCCCGCGCGGGTGACGCCATTCTCGCCAGCGCGCGGACGGAGATGATCAAAACAGGAGGCCAAGGCCCCGAATCGCGCCAAGATCGTGCCAGAACTGATCAACGCTGGGATTCTCACCGCACGAGTGCAGTGGTATCTTCGCGATGGCGTTGATCCTCCTGTGCACCCCGCCGAGGTTTGCGCAGGGGTTCGTCCGGCCATGAATTGACCGTTGACGGAACGCTCTGCCGCCAGGCGTCCGAAGTTTTGAAGGGGTTGTGACATGACCACTCGTCGTACATTCCTGCAGTCCGCAGCTGCCGCCTCTGTGCTGGCTGCTCAAGCGCGAGTGATGCAGGCCGCGCATGCCGGTCACACCGACGTGCTGAAGGTCGGGCTGGTTGGTTGCGGCGGCCGCGGTACCGGGGCCGCCGTCGATACGCTCAAGGCCGATCCACAAACCAGAATTGTGGCCCTGGGAGACCTCTTTCCCGCAGCCCTCGATCGGGCACTGGCCAACTTGAAACGGCAGAAAGAATTCGCCGAGCGCATTGATGTCCCTGCCGAGCGGATGTTCTCCGGGTTTGACGCTTACAAGCAGGTGATTGACGCGGATGTCGATGTGGTGCTGCTGGCGACTCCGCCGGGCTTTCGTCCGCTGCAGTTTGAGTATGCCGTGCAACGGGATCGCCACGTCTTCTGCGAAAAGCCTGTCTCGGCCGATCCCGCCGGTTGCCGTCGTATTGCGGCGGCCTGCGAAGTGGCTGCGCAAAAAGGTCTGACCGTCGTGTCTGGCCTCTGCTGGCGCTATGAGCATGGCATGCAGAAGATCATCCAGCAGATTCACGACGGGGCGATCGGTGACATCAAGGCTCTCTACAGCCTCCGCTACAATCAAGGTGTCGACAAGCGCGTGCCACGCACGCCAGAAATGACAGAGATGGAGTTCCAGATTCACAACTGGTACTACTTCACCTGGTTGTCGGCCGACTTCTTTGCGGAACAGTTCGTGCACGAACTCGACAAGATGTCGTGGTTGATGCAGAACGAATATCCGATGCGCTGCACGGCGACTGGCGGCCGCGAAACGCGCGTGGGAGACGAAAACGGCAACGTCTTCGATCACATCGCCGCCGTGTTTGAATACAGCAGCGGCCTGCGCTACGTGGCCAACGCGCGGCAGCAGGCCAACTGCAGCAACTACTTCCAGGACTTCGTCGTTGGCACCAAAGGGACCGCCGACCTCATGAAGTATCAGATCGACGGGGAATTGCCCTGGCGGCTGCGCGACAACGTCAATGAAATGTACCTCAACGAACACATCGCCATGTATCAGGCCATTCGCGGTGGCCAGCCGATCAACAACGGCGACTACATGGTGAAGAGTTCGCTGATGGGCATCATGGCCCGCATGTCTGCCTACACCGGAAAAAGCGTGACGTGGGAGCAGGTCAACGCCTCCACTCTCGATCTGAGCCCGACCGAATACACGTGGCAAGGCGTCCCGCCATCGTCCCAGGTCGCAGTCCCCGGCGTCACCCCCCTGGCATGACAGACACCAACACCGCAGAGCCGGTCTCCCCAGTCGGGTCAGCGGATCGGCTTCGATCACCGGACGGTCGGCGGGACGTTTCCGCAGTGGGTATTGTGTGAGTGCTCACGTGGCCGGCGGACGACCAATCGCTACGACCGGCACCATCGGCAGCAACCTCCTGACAAATGGCGCAAAGTTTCCTGAACAGCTTACGCAGTTCCGCCAACCTGCCTCCTGTGAGTCATAGTCTTCTTCGGAAGGGTCGTGCATGCTTGCCAGACCCTGACAGTTCGTGCCGGGACGGCGTCCTGTTTCCGCAGAGAGGTGGAGCACTATGGCAGTTGAAATGGAGTATCCGCTGGAGTGCGTCGTCGATCGACGACGCGCCAA
>JBGSIP010000340.1:0-3868 GCA_041742495.1 Planctomycetaceae bacterium | reverse complement strand
CTGATAACCCCAGCGCGTCTGAAACATCAACACCTCAACCGGCCGCGGACCAGGAGTCAGGCCGATGTTTTTCGTCAGCACGACGGGCAACTGCACGACTTCGGCCAGCGTGGCTTCCCAGCCTGCCAGACCGAATTCGGCACGAAATGTAAATACTCCCATCACCCGCACGTCGGCCCAGGCATGACCGGCGCGTGCCGTTGAAGTACCACCCAGTAGCGGCGCGAGAGCACTGCCACCCCAGATGATCAGCAGTTTTCGGCGAGTCAACGGCTGCATGGTTCAGACTCACCTTTCACTCACGTCCAACGCGACCGCGGCGATTTCGTCACGAATCCTGTTAGACGACACCGCCAAAACACGTCAAGACGGTCCCGGCCCGCGGCCCGTTGTTTGTTGACGGCCAACGAGGCAACAGGGCTCGCCAATCACGGCACTCTCATCCTGCGGGGTTACCCACTCACAGAGGGTGCGCAACCGCGTGAGATCGCTCGCCAATTGGGATTGTCGCTGGCCTTCTCCCTGCGATAAAAGCCCCTCGCAATCCGGGACCAGTTCCCGGCGAGTGTGAAGGAATCACGCCGTTGCCAACACGCAGGACGGTGCCCCCAGCCACATCGTCCCTGGTTACCCGGAGGGGGAAGTGACGCATGTCGCGCGGAGTCGGAAGCTCTTGGAGTTCACTGTTGACGGCGATCGCTCTGGCCAGCGTGCCAGCGGTGGCTGTATTTGGCGTCCCGAACGTCGATTTGACCGCGGTGACTCGCGCCATCCAGGACTCGGGTCTGTTTCAGCCGAAATCCGCGTCAGCCGCCACTTTGACCACTGACGATTTGTTTGGCGCCTCATCGGTGTCGGCCGCTGACTTGCTGGCCGACGCCAATCTGCCTCCGGGCGAAGCCGCGCCACGGTTTGTTTCGGCGTCATTCGAGTCCCAGCCGACGCCCAACGCTCCGGGACAGGTTCCCGGTCTGCCGATGGCGGGACCTTGGCATTCAGACTCTGCCCCAGAGATTGTCCCGGCAGCGAACGAATCCGCTACGTCGTGGAAGTCAGCCATTGAAAAACTGCGCCTGTGCGGCATCGAGCGATTTCGGCTGGAACCTGGCTCATCACCGGAGTCGTTCCTGTTTGTCTGCTTTCTCGAATCCGACACCAATCCCGGCGTCACCTATCGCTTCGAGGCAGAAGGCGAACAGCCGTTGACCGCCGTTGCGGAAGTCATGTCGCAGGTTCAACAACACTCCGGCACCATGGTCCGCCGCTAGCTGCCTGTTGAACGATGCCAGAACACCACCGTCTGGGTGCCACTGGCTCTGCCAGTGTTGTTCTACACTCGCAAAAATCGGCTCTGGCGAAGCCAGTGGCACCCGTGCTCGCTTCAGGTGATGGTTGTTCCACGGGCAGTTCGTCGAAGGCTCTACTCGCCATGATGGGAATTGCCAGCTGGGGCGCGATGTGGCCCCGTACCAACTTGATGTCCGCGGGCACCGGACCGCACATCGCAGGCACGCTGGCTGTATCGGCTGCGGGACTTGGATCGGAGGCCTGGAAATGGCAGCGGCTCACGCAATCCGCGGTCACCACTCAGGCCGACCATCCCGCCGCGGGCCGCGCTTCGGCCGATTCTCTGTCGGTCCGCACCCCAGCCATGGCACGAGTGGAAGCCGCGCTATTCGTCGCCCAGCGGCCGATGTCTCTGCGCAGATTGTGTCAGTTCGCCATGCTGTCCGATGCCGCCCAGGGACGCGAGACCCTCACCGCCCTCGAAGCCGCCTACGCCGCCACCGGCAGTCCGTTTCAAATTCAACGCCTGGCGACTGGCTACCAGTTGATGACGCTCCCAAGGTATGCCTTCTGGCTGAATCGTCTACATCAGCGGCAGGCGGAACAGAAACTTTCGCCGGCAGCGATCGAAACCTTGTCGATCGTGGCGTACCGCCAGCCGGTCACTCGCGCCGACATCGATGCCATTCGCGGGGTGCAGTCGGCTGAAATGATCAAACAGCTCATGGAACGTGGCCTCGTGCGCATCGGTGGCCAGGATGATTCACTCGGCCGGCCGTTTCTCTATGAAACGACCTCCCAGTTTCTGGAGTTGTTCGGCCTCCCGGGACTGGAACAGCTCCCCATGGCCGAAACCTTGCGCCGCCTGCCCGCGCAACCTGCCGCCGCGCCTGAGGACCCCTTCGATAGCGGCGCCACTCCCCCCGGCACCGATGATGGCAAACTCCGCGACGCTGACCACCGCGCGGCCTGAACGGCATTCGCGATCGCGCCGACAATTCCACGCTGGCAGAGGATAGGAATCCCCGCGAACCAGTTGTGTGACTGTAAAACCGTCACAACCAGTACGGCTGTCGCAGAGGGAAGATAATCGTCAGTCATCCAGCCGACGTCGCGCTGAGTTCTGGCCTAGCTTTGCTCCGGGATAGCAATCCGCGCTCCCTCCTTTGACAGCGCCGTCCAACGGCTGTATCGATCCACCGCGAAGAATCCGCCCTGGGAGTCGTTCGTTGAGCGACTTAAGAACTCGCACGCGTTGCCGCTATGAACGAAATTAAAAAGCGAACGCTGATCGAAATGATCACAGTCGCGCAGGTTGTTTGCCTGCTGCTGGGACTCATTGGATTCGGTGTGTGGGCCCGCTACAACCTTGGCGGCGTCGTTCGCAATCAGGTCATGAATGACAATCGCTTGATCGCCATGCAAATGGCCAAGCTGATCGAAGTCAAAAACGTGCAGCGTCTGGAATACGGCAGTGATGAATGGGAGACACTGCAACGCCTCATCGAAGGGGTGCGGCTGCCCAACAGCGGCTATATGTGCATTGCCGACGCGGAACGCGGACAAATCGTCTGCCACCCACAGTTGCGAGAGAACCCCAAGTTGAGGCAGTTGTGCATCGGCCGCCTGCCACTCCGCACGCGGAATGAGTCCATTCCCGTCTGCGAGGCTGTCCGGCGACTCGCCGACGCCCCCGAAGCAGTCGTCACGGGTGTGATGGGCCTGGAAGGGCAGACCGAAGTTGTGTCGATCGTGCCGCTCCCCGCGCTGCAATCGATGTTGCTGGTGCATCAGAACGAACAGTCGACCGAGGCGGCCGTCGAACAGATGCTGGAACCCCTCCCCCTGTTCGGCATGGCGATTGGCGGCATGGCGATCTTTCTGGCCTATCGTGCCACCCGCACGCTGCTGGAGCGCTACGAAGGCCGCATTGCTGAAATCAATTCCGGACTGGAGACGACTGTTCGCGACCGGACCCGTGCCCTGACCAAAACGCGCGACGCCGTCATCTTCGGGCTGGCCAAGCTGGCTGAGTCCCGCGACAACGATACGGGCACGCATCTGGAACGCATCCGCCAGTATGTCACGATTTTGGCCATCGACCTCTCCACCCGACGGGCGGAAGTCGACGAGCGTTTCATTGACGACGTCGGCCTGGCCTCGTCGCTGCACGACATCGGCAAGGTCGGCATTCCCGACGGTGTGCTGCTCAAGAAGGGCAAATTCGAGCCCTGCGAACGCGCCATCATCGAGTTGCACCCCGGCATCGGAGCGGGTTGCCTGTCGGCCATCGAACAGCGGCTGGGCGAGGACGGCTTCCTCAACATGGCCCGCGAAATCGCCAGCTATCACCACGAGAAATGGGATGGCTCTGGATACCCCTACGGCCTGGCCTCCACGCAGATTCCGCTTCCGGCTCGCATCGTCGCACTGGCCGACGTGTACGACGCGCTGCGTAGCCGCCGCTCTTATAAAAGTGCGATGACCCACGAGGAGTCCCGCCGCATTATCGTCTCGGGCTCGGGCACTCACTTCGACCCGGCGATTGTCGACGCGTTTCTCCGCACGGAGAGCCAGTTCC
>JBGSIP010000339.1:0-9154 GCA_041742495.1 Planctomycetaceae bacterium | reverse complement strand
CAGCGCGGCGACGCCCAGCGTGAAGGGTCTGCCACCGCCGTGGGTGTGCGTCTGCTGCGCGATCCGCAACTCGCCGTCGACGATCCCGATGACCCACTGAAGGCCAAGGTGGCCAGTTCGATCACGGGCATGGTGTATGTCGAACAACCGCCGTGGGAGCAAGGGCAACTAGAATTCCCCAACTCGGCGGATGCCTCACTGGTCAGATTCTCAATCGCTGCGGGTAACACCGGAAACGGCAGCAACACCGGGATTGCCTGGGCCGACCTGTTTCAGCGCGGCCTGCTGCTGCCGTGGCACCAGATTCGCATCATGACCAACGGCAGCATGCGCACGTATACGATTCGCGGCGATGATCCGACGATTCCATATGACTTTGCCACCGCGGCGGCCGCCAACCAGTTTCGGATCACTCCAGACTATCTGGGCACCGAAGTCCCCACCGGGCCGACGCCCTACATCCTGGAACTGGTGCCGGCCATTCGCGCGGATGCTCAACCTGTCAGCCTGCCGCGCGGCGTGGTGCTCGATTACATCAGCATGCGGAAGGCGGGGACGGTTCCCGCGTGGTGGGGGGCCGACAATTCGCCCATGGACATCATGTTCACACCCCGCGGTTCAGTGCGCGGCCGGCTGGCGACGCAAGGTGTGATGCGGTTTGTGTTCGCCGAAGAAGACGACGTGGCCAACGGCCTGGAGATCGACGATCTGGACTCCACTGCAGGCCCCAATCTGCCGCTGAAGAAGCCGCGGGGCGATACCAGCATTCTTTCGCTGTACACGCTCAGCGGCACCATTCACTCCAGTGGGGTCGACTACACCGATGCGCTGACGAACGCGACAAACTCAGGTGGCCCCGACGGGCTGATTGACGATCCGTTCAAACTCGCCAAACAGGGAGAGGAATCACGGTGATGACACGCCTCTCTTTGCGTGGACACTGGCAGCCCGGGCAGCGCTCGGGGGCGACGTTGGCAGAAATTCTGCTGGCACTGATGGTCATGGCCATCGGCGTGACGTCGATCGCCACGATGTTTCCGCTGTCGGTTATTCGCGCTGTGCAGGCGCATCACCTGACCAGCGTCCGACTGTTGCGCGAGCAGGTGGAGGAGGCCTCGCAGGCCATTCCCGCCTTCCGACCGCGCAAATCAATCGTGCTCAATCAGTCGCTGGCGGCCAACTGGCAAGGGGGCGCGGTGGTCGGCGGACGATTCAATGAGTTCAGCCGCTTGCAACGGCTGCGCGAAACGCGGGTGCGAGTGCTCGACCCCATCGGCTTTCGCGAGTACCTAGACCAGGGCGCGCCCAATGATGTGTTTCGCAATGTCTATGGCAACCGCGGCACGGGTGTTGTCGATACCGGCTTTGGGGCGCGGCGGATCGATGGCTACCCACTCAATAACGGGGTGAATCCCACCGTGTTGTTCGGCAACGCGAATCTCACTCCCGGCGAAGCCGAACAAGTGGGTGCGATGCGCGATACCTGGCGGACCGATCTGGTGGAAGAAGTTGGCACCATCAATGCCGGCCGCACGATTGTGACCTTCCCCAACAGTGGACTGATCCGAGATGCACTTAGCACGGCGGTAGCCACCCTGGGCGCGGTCGGTCCGAATAATCCTGACGTGCGCGTGCGGCTGCAGATTTCTGGTTTTGACAACCGCCGCACCGAGATTCGCGAAGTGACTGCCGCTGCGGACGTGGATGTCGCCGCTCGCACCGTCACGTTTGCACCGCCGCTACCCAACAACGGCTTCTACGACACGATTGGCCAGGTGCGAATTCAGACCTACGACCGGCAGTATTCGTGGATCATGACCTGCCGCACACGGGTGTTGAGTGGCGTGCCGGACCTGACGACGGGTGAGGTGCAAATCACCCAGCCGATTGGTGTCTCCACACAGCGGGACATGGCGATCTTTTTCCGCCGGTCGTTCACTCCCGAAGCCGAGTTTGTCTACCAGACGCGTGTCGATCGCTCGCCGGGTGCCAGCGGCGACGTTGTGAGCATCTTCTGGGATGACGACGATCCGAATCATCCCACCCCGACAATCAAGGAGGGGGTCCATGCGCTCGATCCTGAATCGGGTGAGTGGTACCAGGTGCGGTCGGTCGTGGAGGAGGAGATTGACGGAACCTCGGGCACGAACACGTTCCGTCAGGCAGGCGGCTTTGTGCCTGCCGTCGGGGCACCGGTCAGGCGGATTGTTGTGCAACTCGATCGTCCGTTGACCGTCGCAGCGGACCTGCAGCGCGGCTTCAGCCGGAATGAGTTCCAACTGATGGTGCTGCCGGAAGTGATTGAAGTCTATCCGCTCCCGCCGATTGATGATCAGTTCTAGGAAAGATCGAGCCATGCTCCATTCTCACTCGATCGCCGGTTCGCCGCAGTCACGAGCCGCGCGCGTCGGCTTCACACTGGTCGAAATGATCGTCGCGATCGGCCTGCTGATGCTGATCATGGTGCTGTTCGCGCAGATCATGGGTCTGGCGTCGGGCATTGTGACCAAGCACCGCGGAATTGTGACGCTCGACCAGAAAGCGCGGATTGCCTTCACGCTGCTCGACGGCGACCTCAAGCGGACCAGCCTGCGTCCCAATCCCGGAGCCAATGGACTCGAAGCACTCGTCCGCAGCAGCGATCTGCTGGACGATGGCCAGCAAGGTTATCTGTACATCTCGGAGAACGATCCCGACGATCAGACTGACGACGTCCTGCAGTTCACCGTCAGTGGCATCGCGACGGAGACCTATGACGGCTTCGACACCAACGAGTATTTCGGCAAAGCGCAGTCATTCGATCCCAATCCCGCCCGCCGCAACCATCCCGACTGGGACGATGCGCGCTTCATTCCTCCGCCAGGCACCGGTGACAACTCGTCGGTCAGCAGCAGCGCAGAAATTGCGTACTTCCTGCGGCGGGGGGTGCTGTATCGCCGGGTGATGCTCATCCGCGACGCCACGCTGACCCCCGCTGATGAACAGGACAAGCTGCCCAGTCCCAACGCCCACCAGCCGGCGTTCTTTGACACGGCAGGTGCGCCGCCGGCAGTGGTGGAATATACCCAGGCGTTTGACGTCCAGCTCCGCTCCAACAGCTTCTACGACGATTTCGACTACTCGGCGTATTACTTTGACGGTGCCGAAGACGAAGGTGCTCCGCCGGCGACGCGCGTCCCCCGCGTGCGATTCATGGGCTCGCTGACCAACAAAGGGGGGACCGAATTGCCCCAGTTGGGCAATCCGCGCTACCGCTTTGGGTTTTTCAGCCAGGATGACGCGGTGGCTGCACTGGGTGCTGCCGCAGACGCCCTCGATGGTCAGCCGATGGAGTTCGCCACTCTCTCCGGGGGTGAAATTGTGTTCTTTGGTCGCTTCACGCATGAAGAAACGTCTCACGCCAGCTTCAACTTTCCGCACCGCCCCACCGCGGCCCAGTTCTACACCTCGGCGGCTTTGGTCAACGGTCACGATACCACAGTCTTTCTCGACCGCGGCGTACTGGATGGCTTTGCAGATGGTCCCCGTCGAGGAGCCGACATTCTGCTGACCAACGTGCTGGCGTTCGATGTGGAAGCGTGGGACGACAATGCGGGCGCGTTCGTGGACATCGGACGGACCACAGCCGCCACGGGCAAAAGCTTGCCCATCTCGTTCACGTCAGCGAATAACCTGAATGCCGGTTACGGCGGAAATCCTTCCAGCACGGCCAACCACAACATCTTCGATACGTGGCATCCTTCCGCAACGACTCCCGCGCCCAAGGGGAGTGCGCATCGTGCTCCGCCGTATAGCTTTCGCAGCTTGCCCCCCAGCGGCACGACGTACGACTTATCGACGGCACGTTCCGCTCCCCCTGTCGTGCGGGAGTGGGACGCCACGTTCCCGAAAACCTTCACGACGTTCGCTGGAGCCAATTTTGAAATCTTCCCCTCCGCTGCTAACACAGCAACGGGAGGTCTGGAAGAGTCGATCATTTATCAGGTGATCTCGGTCGACGATCCCGGTGTTCCCAACTCACCTCCGGAAACGTCGGTGGACATCGATACGGCGGTCGAACCGAACTGGCCCCTGGAGGTCGGCGGTATCGTGGAGATCGTGGACACCACTGACGGCGACACCGTGCGACTCCGAGCCGTGTCGAACATGCGAGCGCTCAACGCGATCCGCATCACGATTCATTTCCGCGATGTCGGCAGCGACACCGTGCGGCAAGAGACGATTGTGCATTACTTTGGTCGCGCTGCCGGTGTGGGGGGCTGACCCCTGCTGCCTGCGCTGACGACTGAGACACTGCTTTCGACCATCCATCCATCGGCGGGCCACCGAACAAATCGCCGGGGAGAATTTCCATGACGCAGCACTCCAATCACGTCCTCGCAGCCCAGCACCCCGGGCACGCACGCACAGGGGGAGCCGCCTTGATCGTCGTGCTGGCGCTCATGACGTCGCTGGCATTTCTGGCATTTTTTTTCTTCTTTTACATCTCGACCGAGCGCGAAAACGCGGGAGCCTTCGCGGCCTCGCCACGCACGATCACCGAAGAAGATTTCTTCCAATATGCCCTGCGGCAGATCTTGCTGGGAGCCCCGCCAGAAGCCCCGCGCAGTGCGCTGCAAAGTGGCAAGCACTCCATCATCCCCAACATGATTGGCAACCTGGACGCCTACGGCCGCCCCACCGACGTCAGCCCGTTCAACGGCACGGGACTGACCGTGTTGCCAGATATCGATGCGGACAACAACGGCGTGCCGGATTCCGGGATCTTCTTTCTGGACTACGATCGCTCAGGAATCGTGAATGCTGCTGACGACGGTAACAACGATGGCAACTTCGACGGCAGCGCGTTTGGTTTCACCCTGAACTGGTCGGCAGCAGCCAACGGGGATGCCAACAATCCCGACAAGCTCTTCCTTCCCACGATCGATTACCAGCCCGATGCGGGCTACACGTACCCGGACATCAACAGCATGTTCCTGGGGCACTACTCGTGGGTCGATGTCGATCCGGCTCCCGCCACGCGCAACATGCGGCTGGTCTGGATTCCATCGTTCCATCGCCCGCAGTATTTGCCCCGCGACGCCGCCATGATGAGTACGTTCTACACCAACACAGTCGCCGCCGACGGGTTTGAGAAACGGGTGCTGCGGCCGCATCGTCAGCACAAATCGGAAGACGGCGTGACGAACCGCTTTGTGTTCGCCGCCGACGATGCCGCAACCGCGGCTCTCATTGGGGAGTTTCCGCTCGATCTGACGACGTTTCCGGCCAACGATACCAACGGGGACGGTGTCGCGTTTGGCGCGGGCACATGGACGAAGAACCCGACCACCGTCGTTCCCAACGACTACGAATTCGATGCCGATCCCGATGGTGATGGGGTCAACGAAGCCATTTTCATCGACCTGGATTATCCCATCACGCAGGTTCCCGGCGACCCCAGTCGGTCCTTCGTGCCGATCTTCGCGGTGACCATTCTGGATGCCGACGGTCTGATCAACCTGAACACCGCGGGCAACCTGAACCGCTTGAAAACGCCGCGCATCACCAGCGAAGGGCACTACATCTATCCGGGGGACGTCGCCAATGCCGAGGTCTTTGCCGACCCCGCGGGCAACCCGGTGCTGATCTCCACATCGAACCTGGGTCTGTCGCGCAGCGAAATCAACCCGGCGCGGGCGTTATTTGCCCAGAACGGCGTCGATACGCTGGCCAGCACGGGGACTGTCACCGGCGGCGATGCCTACACGTTCATGTTCGGCACGGCGACCGGATCGTTTTCCGACGTCGGGCTGGCCAACATGGACTTCACCCGCATCCTCATGGGGGCGACCGTCGGCGCGGTGACCACGGCGACCCCCGGCCGCTGGGGTGACGAGCAGAATCTGGCTCCGGCCGGTGGTTTCACCACGTCCGCCACCACGTTTCCCACTCCCCCCGCATTGCTGCCTGCCCCCGGCGTTCCGACGCCAGTGGGCGCGAATACCGTCTCGGACTTGACCATCCGGACCGGCGATGACGATGCGGACTACAACGCGCCGCAAACCGCGCTCGACGACCGTCCCGCCAACCCGGGACTGTTTTTTGGCGGCGGACGGACCTATCAAGATCCCGATTTGCAAGTCAACCGGGTTTCGTTGAGCATCCCCCCTTATGTGCATCCGCTGGACTTCACCGGGGCCGCCGGGGCCGCACAATTGGATTTCGCCAGTGCTCCGGCCACCGGGTATCGCGTCGATCAGGCGACCCAGATGAGCCTGGGTCGCGACAACTCGACCAACCAATACGCCATCAACTTTCTGAAGTACGACCCGTTCTGGGAATTCGGGGGGACTCTCAGTGCTTATGGCATTCGTCCGTGGGCGATGGGGGGGGACAGCGTCGACTCCAGCGGCATCCTGAATCCGCCGTACGAATGGACGCAGTTCCTGCCCACCGGCTTTGTCGGTCTGCAGGCCCCCAACAGTTGGCTGCTGGATGAAGAAAGTGAATCGACTGTCGAATCGCGACTGCGTGACTATGCCCACGACGCGCTGTTTCCGCTCACAGAGATGGCGTTCCTGCATGTGAAGGACGCCGATTTCGCCACGGCGATTGGAGCCCCCTCCCGGTTGGAAGATCTGGCCCCCATCTCGTTCGATGGCACGGCGCTCTCCAGTGCTCCGGCCCCGCTGGATGTGGTGCCGATGAGTCACGACGTGCGCAAGCAGTTCACCACCGAAAGCTACGACCGCTGGGAACTGACGGCCGCGCCGTTCCGGCATCTGGACCCCAGTTCGGTCATTTCCGGTGACAACGACATCGACTACACGGCACCAGCGACCCGTCCTTGGGAATACACGCTCAACGAGACATATACTGCCAACGCCGGAAACGGAAACCAGGTCCATCAGATCTTTGAGTTCCCCACCATCATTGAGGTCACCGGCGACGGTCGCCGCAATGTGACCGACCTGTTCGATATTCGGCAGCCCGTGCGGCGCGAAGTGCGAGACTGGATCGGCACGGTGACGGACCGCGTGGCGAATCTCAGCGGCCGGCAGTTCCTGCAACAGCGGTTGAATCTGAATCGTTTTCTCGACTACCACCCTCGCGACGTCGACCCGGCCACGGGCCAGCCCGTCCTGCGGTTCCGCAATCTGACCCCGCACCCGGTGTTCAAGGACGACGAAGACAACGACGGCGCGGCGGAACCCGCCATCGACTGGGCGTCCGATGCCGACTTGTCGCGCGACTACACGCAGATTCAGGTCGTCAACGGCCGTGTGATTTCGGTGCCCGATTTCTTCTCGGCGGGAACCGACTACCGTGCGAAGCATCTGCAGGAATGGTGGGCTCGCTATGACCGCCAGCGCATGGCCCGCGATATCTACACGCTGATGTATTTTACGTGTGGACCGGATGGGTTTGACCCGACAGATTTCAGTACGGCGGCAACGTTTCCGGACGTCAATGCGAACCTCATTCCCGACTTCATCGAGGAAATGGCTCAGTTCGCGGTGAATGCCGTCGACGCGATGGACCGCGACAACGTGATGACGGTGTTTGTCTACGACGCCGATCTGAGTGACGGCTGGCAAACGGACATTACCGACACGACCGATATTCTCGACAACCCAACCGCTACGGGCACGGTATCGTTCGTGCGCGGTGTGGAAGCCGCCGATTTGACGCTCAGCGAGGTGCTGTGGATGGCCGTGCGCGAGAACACGGCTCCGACGGATGACGATCTCGACGCCACGCTGTTTGACGACAGCGCGGGTGACCACCAATACCTGTGGGTGGAGTTGCGGAATGCAACCCCCTTTGACATTTCCCTGCGATCGAAGTCCTACCGGGTCCGCTCCCGCAACGGTACGACGAATACCGACCTGGGCCTCGTCGAGTTCCAGACCAATCCCGTGACGAAAGTAGGCGATCCACACACGGCCTTGGTGGTTGGCGCGGGTGAGAACTTTGTGATCGGCACACATGACGGCCGGTCCAAGGTTCGCGGCGGAGCTAGCGATACGGAACCCCGGGCGGCGACGTTGCGAGTGGATCTGGACTGGAACAACGACACGTCGTTCGACACGGAGTATCGGGCCCTGATTCCCGCCGCGCAGCCCACCGCCACGATTTCCCGGCGGCTGGAGGACCTCGATACTTTGTCGATCGGCCCCTCGTCGCACATCGAAACGCCCCCCACCGGCGGAGCCGCCACCGAAGCGTTCCCGCTGCCCGTGTGTGATTTGGACCTGTGTCATCTGCGCGATCGGGAAACCGCGGAACGCTTTCTGTGGGATGACACGACCAGCGACGACAATCCCACCATGCCCACGACACTCCCCCGCACACCCCCCGAGCCAGAGTTGTCGGATGGGACCACGAGTCTCGGTTTTCTGCTCCCGGCAGACTCCACGGCAACGGGCGTCACGTCGATGGACGTTCTGCTGGAACGCCGCGTGAATCCGTATACCCACGGCAAGATTCAAAACGACCCGTTGGAACTTCTCTCTTGGGTCGAGCTCGACCAGTTTGCGGGACTCTCGGTGCTGACCAACGAAATCAACCTGACCGATACCAATGCGTCGGTCACTCCGGACGACTTCTTTGATGCCACGGGGACCAGCGGTTATCTGACCACCGTTGTCAGTCGCGAAGCCAATGAACCGTTGTCCGGAACCGCGGCCCGATATCAGACCGCCGCACCGGCGAACAGGCTCTACAAACACACGCTCGGCGGCCCCACACAAACCGACGCCGGTGTGAACGAAGGTGCCATCGTCGTGAATTACGAAACGCTCCGGCACCAGACCAATTCGCTCATGACGGCGACTGGTACCACCTTGTGGCAGCCACACTTTGACCGTGACTTCAGTTCCGTGTTCGAACTGCTGTCGATTCCCCTGTTTGGCCCCGATCAACTGCGTACGGGAAGTGCCCTGACAGGCAATACAGGGATCGCCAATACTACGAACAGGCTCTCCAGCGTGGGTAAGGCCCAGGAACGGTTTCTGGTGCCCGATCCGGATGCTCCCTGGCCCGTGGCAGACCCCGATCCAGCCAACAACAACCGCTGGTATCGCCTGTTGGAATACGTCACGGTCGATACCACGCAGGATCAGGCACTGCGAAATCAGTATCCGTTTGCGCGGTCAGCCGGGGCCATCAA